>JAJCXL010000112.1 GCA_029263435.1 Acidobacteriota bacterium
TGCCGATTCCATGCGTTTCCATTCTGTGCTCGACTCGCGAGCGGAAGCGCCCGCCACGAGTGCCCGATCCACTTTCGTGGGCAAGGCCTTGGTGGCGCGTCCCACTCCCGCTAGGGTGCCGAGGAACAACCGCGCGCGGCTGCCCGGCTCCAGGATCTCGCCCGGTGGCGGATCCTGCTCGACGACCCAGCCGGTTCCGAGAATCTCCGGTACCACCCCGTGCGCGAGGAAATGACCCAGTGCATCTCGCGCCGAGAGTCCGACCACATCCGGCGTCGAAACGCCTTCGCCCGGCCGGACCGGGCCCGGCTCACGCCACGGGCCGACGCCGCTGAGACCAAATTCGGGGCTTCCGGGAGCGGCCCTGTCGCCTCTCCCCAAGATAGTCTCGACTTGTGGCCATTGTTTGGCGACGCGCAGCTCAGGCTGACCCGAGCTCGGAATCTGCAGGTAGCGCAGCACCCGGCCGGCAATCTTCGCGAAGACCGCCGCCGCACGCGAGCCCGAATGATCGCCTTCGGGCGAGTCCAGAATCACGAGTGCCGTCAGAGCCGGCGCCTCGGCCGGCGCGAAGCCCACGAACGACGCGATGTAGTCGGTCTTCGAGTAACGACCTCGCACCGCCTTTTGCGCGGTACCGGTCTTTCCGGCGACGCGGTAGCCGGGCACTCGAGCGCGCCGGCCGGTACCGGTGTCGACCGCGCCTACGAGAAGCGCGGTGAGCCTCGAGGCCGTCTGTTCGTCCACGACCCTGCGAATCGGCTCGGGAGAGAACGTCGGGCTCAACCGGCCGCTCTCATCGCCGAAACCCAAGACCAGTTGCGGACGCATCAAGTAGCCCGACGTCGCCAACACGTTGGCGGCGGCAACCATCTGTAGAGGCGTGACGCCGATCTCTTGGCCGAAAGTAATCGACGCTTGAGAAAGAGGAACCCACTCCTCCGACGGCCGAAGGATGCCTCGACTCTCTCCGGGTAGCTCGATACCGGAGAGCTCACCGAAGCCGAAGGCTCGGATATAGCTCTCCATCCGTTTCTTGCCGAGGCGCTGTCCGATGCGGACCATACCGACGTTGGACGATTTGACGACCACGTCTCGAAACGTCAAGAAGTCGAAGGAGCCCGCATCGTGGATCACGTGCGTGCCGATCCGGATGCTCCCTTGACCACAGTCGATGCGCTCGTCTTCCGTCGTCACGTTCTCCGCAAGCGCCGCCGCTGCAGTCACGATCTTGAACGTCGAGCCTGGCTCATAGACATCCGTCACGGGACGGCTACGCCAACTCGCCGATGGGTAGTCGACATAGCGGTTGGGGTTGAAGCCCGGAAACGAAGCCATGGCCAGGAGCTCTCCCGTCGCCGGCCGCATGAGGATCACGATGCCGCTCTCCGCGCGGCTATCGCCGACCGCTTGTTCGAGCTCGGACTCGACGATGTGTTGCAGGTTCTCGTCGATGGTCAGATAAACGGCCTGTCCCGGCACCGGTCTTTGTTCGACGCGGCTCGCCGCCCGCCGATTGCGCGCATCCGTCCACACGAGGCGCCGACCCGACTCGCCCCGAATCCGGTCTTCGAGGGTGTACTCGACGCCACTCATACCTTCGTTATCGAGTCCGACATAGCCGAGCACGTGGGAGGCGAGAGTGTGCTTGGGGTAGAAGCGCCGGCTCTCGCCGAGAAACCCGATGCCGGCCAAGTCCAGATCCCGAACACACTGGACCGCACTGCGATTGGCTTTGCGCTCGAGCCAGACGAAACGTTTCGTGCCTTCGATGCGGGAGGCGATCGCAGACGAGGAGAGCGGCAGGCACCCCGAGAGTCTCTCGGCCGCTCGTTCGACGGCAGGTCCGGAGAAAGATGCCGGCACTGCGTAGACCGACTCGACCTCGACGCTGGTCGCGAGCTCGCGTCCGTTTCGATCCCTCACCGCGCCTCGAGTCGGGTCGAGACGAAGCGTGTGTGACTGTTGCAGCTCCGCCCGCTCTCTCAGATCGTCGCGCATCCCGACGGTCAAGTGGACGAGCCGGGCGACGAGGGCGAGCACGAACAAAGACGTCACCAGCCCGAGCACGAGCAGTCGCAGCTCGAATCGACCGAGAGTCCGGCTGGCCTGATAGGTCAAGGTGTCTCCGGGCGCGGGTCGCTCGCTGCGAATGGGGTCGACGGGTAGGTCAGCACGTTGAGCAGGTGAGACGCGTCCGGATAGACCATCCCGAGCTCTTCCTTCGCGATCGTCTCGATTCGGGCCGGCGCGAGCTCGGTCGCTCGCTGCAGCTCGAGATGCTGCCGCTCTTCGAGCAGCGCTTCGCGCTCACCAAGGAGCTCTTCCATCCGATACCCCAGCCGAATGAGCTCGAAATGAGGCCAGGCATAAGCAATCACGGCGGCGGTGAAGGCGAGGCCGGTGATCGCGACCATGAACAGCTCCCGGTGCCGCCGTCCGTCGAGCTGGCGGACGAGCTGCTCGTTCTGGACGGGCTTCGTGAGCAGGAACGGCTCGTGCTTCACGCCGTTTTCTCCAACACTCGCATCTTCGCGCTCCGCGCACGAGGGTTCACGGCGACGCTTTCCGGATCGGCCGTGATCGGCTTTTTCGTGAGGACCACGTAGTCCTCTCGCGCGCCCCAGGCTCGAAAGGTGTGTTTGACCGCTCGATCTTCGAGCGAGTGATAGGACAAGACAATCATGCGTCCGCCGGTAGCGAGAGCCATGGGCCCGGCTTCGAGAAGGCTCTCGAGCGCAGCCAGCTCTTCGTTCACGGCAATGCGCAACGCTTGGAACGTGCGGGTCGCGGGGTCCACCCCTCGCCGTCTCGGCCCAAGCACCGCGACGACCGCTGCTCGAAGCTCACGCGTCGTGCGGATCGGACGCCGGTCGACGATCCGCCGCGCGATGGCGCGCGAGCGGCGCTCTTCGCCGAAATGAAACAACACATCCGCCAAGGATTCAGGATCGAGATCGTTGACGAGATCCAAGGCGGAGCGGCCGGACGTCCGATCGAAGCGCATGTCGAGCGGACCCTCCGTGGCGAACGCGAAGCCTCGCTCCGGATCGTCGAGTTGGTCGCTCGACAAGCCGAGGTCGGCGACGATTCCGTCCACGGGGCCGATGGAGTCCTCGGCCAAATGAGTCTTCAGCTCCGCGAACGAGCCATGCACGATCGACAGTCGGGCGCCGTAGCCCTCGAGCCGGCGACGGGTACGCTCGGCGGTCTCCGAATCGCGGTCGAAAGCAACGACGCGTCCGGACGGAGCACAGGCTTTCAAGATGGCCTCGCTATGTCCACCCCCGCCAAGCGTCGCATCCACGTAGATGCCGTCCTCGTGCGGGCGCAGATAGCTCACGACCTGCTGCAGTAGCACCGGTGCGTGCATCGAGTCGTCTCGTTCCATTTCGAACTCTCTTCGAGCCGTCCATGGCATCTCCAACGTGAAGGTCGCCATGGTTAAGCCCATCCGCTCCGCGCGCTCAAATCTTGAAATCCGCCATCGCTTGCTCGTCGGCCTCGTCGAAGGGCTCATCCTCGATCTGGCCCGCCAGCAACTCGAGGTTCCACACATCGAGCCGGTTCTGCATGCCCAGCACCGCGACCGTCCCGACCATGCGCGCGCGCTCTCGAAGCTGCGTGGGAATGACGAGGCGGCCTTGACGATCGAGAGCGTTCGCCTGTCCGAAGAAGTGGACCCGCTTGAGCAGCTTCTGCTTCGTGGGATGGAACTCCGGCATCTCGGCGAGCTTGCGCTCGAAATCCGTCCACACTTCCATTGGATAGATCCGTACGTTGTCGCCCTTGAGGCTCGTCACGAAAATATCCGACCCGTAATTCGTTTCGATGAGCTGGAAGAAACTCGACGGGATCTTCAGCCGCCCCTTCTCATCGACCCGAGCGGGATGGTTGCCACGGAGCAAAAGCAAGACCTCCCCTTAGCCCTCCGTATAGAATCTCGGAAGCGCCAAAAATGCGGTGTTCAAGCCACCGTACTCCACCCTAGTCCACGAGAATCCTAAAATAGCCACTATCTTATTGTCAAGCAGCATCTAGGCGGCTCGACAGGCCGACGAGAACACGTTACACACCGTGGCCTTTTCCCTACGCTCCAGACGTGCGGGCGGGCCAGCGCGGGGGTCGCCTCGTCGCGCCGACGGCGTTTTCTTCCCTGTAGTAAGATTCCGGTCCCATGAAAGCAGGCATCGTCGGGTTCAGCGGCGTCGGAAAGCGCACTCTCTTCAAACTGTTGACTCAGATCGCCGGGGCGGGGTCGGATCGCACCGAGCATCTCGGCGTGCTGAAGGTGCCCGACCAAAGGCTCGAGAAACTGACCGAGCTTCATCAATCGCGAAAGACGACCCCGGCAACGATCGACTTCGTGCTCATCCCCAGCCTCGTGAAGGGGCGCTCGAGCGACAAGCTCGATCTCGGAAGCTTGCGCACCGTCGACGTGCTGGTGCACGTCGTGCGTGCCTTCGACGCGCCGTCCGTCCCCCACCCTGAAGGCAGTGTCGATCCCGCGAGGGACATCACGGTCATGGAGCTCGAGCTCACCCTGGCGGATCTATCCGTCGTCGAGAAGCGGCTCGAGCGGATGGTCGCCGATGGAAAGAAAGGGCGAGACGTCGACAAACACGAAGTCGAGCTCCTCGAAGAAGCGAAAACCGCTTTGTCCGACGGACGCCCGTTGCGCGAAGCGATGTCCGTCGACGAGCGAGACAAGCTCAAAGGCTACGCGTTGCTCACCGCGAAGCCGATCCTGACCCTCGTGAACGTCGGCGAAGACCGCGTCTCGGACGCCGAG
>JAJCXL010000113.1 GCA_029263435.1 Acidobacteriota bacterium
TCAATGTCTCTTCCAGGGACTCAGGAGCGACGTCATAATCGGCCCGATGGGCTGCGAAAAGCGCTCGAGCCGCGTCACCGTTGTTGTGGCAAGAAAAACACCGGTTCTCACGCGGCCACCGCGGCACCTCCTCGGCGAGAAACTCGACCGCGCGGGCCTCCGGGCCGTCCGCCGCCTGCAACGCCGGGACCGGTGCCGGAGTGCAGAGGCCGAGGGTCCAAGCAAGAGCCAGCGGCCTCCAACGCGACGAACGCGCGGGCGAGACGAACGTAGAAAAGCTCAGTTCGAGTCCGTCGCCGAGCCGAGGGTATGACGCGTCATCCACTCGTACTGCCGCTGCATCCGATCCAACCGGTGATAGTACTCACGCAGCCCATGTCCTTCCCTGGGATAGAACACCAGCTCGACGGGAACCCCTCGGTCCTTGAGCGCTCGAAAGAACTCCATCGGCTGGCCGATGGGGACCCGCTGATCGTTTCCACCGTGCAGAATCAATGTTGGCGTCGTCACCTCGTCCGCGTAGGTCAAGCCCGATCGCTCACGATAGAGATGCTCGGTCTCGGGTGACAACGTTCCGTTGAAGAAGGTCCCTAGATAGTTCGGGATGTCGTTCGTTCCATACATACTCACGAGATTCGTGAGACCCGCTCCGATCATCGCGGCTTTGAAGCGCGTCGTCTGGGAGACGGTCCAACACGTCATGTATCCGCCATAGCTCCACCCTTGAAAGGCGAGCTGATCCGGATCGGCAACCCCGCGCTCGATGAGAGCATCGACCCCGGCGATGATGTCCCGATAGTCGCCTCCGCCCCAATCCCCGAGATTGCCGCGCATGAAAGATTCGCCGTAATTCGTGCTGCCTCGCGGGTTGGGATAGAGGACGGCCCACCCGCGGCCCGCCCAATGCTGTCCGCCATCGCCGTAGCGCACGCGGAAATAGTCATGATGAGCGCCCGTCGGTCCACCATGGGCGACGACCATGAGTGGGTATCGCTCGCCCGGTTGAAACCCCACGGGCTTGAGCAGCACGCCTTCGATCTCGAGGCCATCCGGGCTTTTCCAAGTGATGACTTCGCTCTCACCGAGCGCGACACCTTCGAGCTGCGGATGCAAGCTCGTGAGCTTTCGAGGATCGGAAAAATCCGCGGCAGCGACGAAGACTTCCGACGCTCGGGTACTCGACTCGCGAGTGAAAGCGACCCGGCTACCGTCCTCACTCTGAGATCCGAGCCCCGTGAAGCTCTTATCGGTCAGCTTGCGATAGCTGTCGGAGCCAAGCTCGTAGGCATAGATCTCGCGGTAGGCGCGATCGCCTACCGTGACCAAAACCTTGCTGCTATCGGCGGACCACACCGGGCGCGAGGGAATGCGATCGAGACCGGAGGACACGTCACGTATGGCGCCGGTTCCCAGTTCATACAGCGTCAAGCGGGCGTTGACGAGCGGGCGGACCAAGGTGCCGTCCGGTAGAGGCTCGTCGTCATTCGGCGTCGAGAGGTACGCGATGCGCTCACCGTCGCGCGACCACGCTGGGGCCTGGTCCGGTCCGGGATTGTCGGTGACCCGCCTCACCTTGCCCGACTCGAGATCCGCGATATAGATGTCATCGCGACCGTCGCGAATCCACGGCGTCGGGGCGGCGGTAAACGCGATGTGGGTGCCGGAAGGCGCCCAGCTCGGCTGTCCTTTGACGGTGAAGTCCACGCCTTTCGTCACCTGGGTCGAAGACTTCGACGAAACGTCTACGACCCATAGGTGGTGCATTCGATCGACGGATTCATAGACGAGCGGGTCGTCCTTTTTTTTTCGCTTCGCCTCGTCATCCTCCCCGAGCGGATCGCGGACGACATAGGCGACACGGGCCCCGTCGGAGGACCACTCGTAGCTCGAGACGTCTTCTTTCGCTTGCGTCAGGGCGAGCGCCTCCCCACCCGACACCCGCAGGAGCCACACTTGACGCTTCGCATCTTCACCTTTGCCGCGCTTCGCCAGAAAGCTGAGCCACTTGCCGTCGGGCGACCACTGCGGCGCCGACTCGCCATGCTCTCCATGGGTCAGCTGGAGGAGCTGTCGGTCGACGACGCCGACCCGGAACACGTGGCTCACGGAGCGCATCTCATCGTCCTCGCCCTTCTCCCACCCGGTCACGGTGAACGCGACGGCGGCACCGTCCGGAGAGATCACGGGGGAGGCCACGGACTTCAAGTCGAGGATGTCTTCGAACGTCACCGGACGTAGCTGTGGCGTGGGCGCGGCTGCTGAGACGACGGAGCCGACGACGAACGCCAAAGAGACGAGAGCGCGTGCAAGAAAAGCGGTTTTCGTCATCATAGGGTTTTGTACCACAAAGCGAACGTGGACAGGAGCACGTTAGAATGCCCCCAAATGGAGGTCACGGCGCCGCGCCGCATCCTGATCACCCCGCTGCTGGTCGCGGTGAATGTCGGGGTCTATTGGGCCATGGTTAGCGAAGGCGTGCCGCCGATGACCCCTTATGCCGCGCAAGTCCTTCCTTTCGGGGCCAACTTCGGCCCCTATACGGTCGACGGTGAATGGTGGCGGTTGTTGAGCTCGTGTTTCGTGCATTACGGCGCGCTCCACCTCGTGATGAACATGATCCCGATCGCGCTCGTGGGGGCGCTCGCGGAGCGAAAACTCGGATCCATCGTCTTTCTCGTCTCTTACCTGTTGAGCGGCGTCGGCGGGATGACCGCGAGCATGCTCTGGCGGCCGGACGTCGTGAGCGCCGGCGCTTCAGGGGCATTTTTTGGAGTGGCGGGCACCGTGAGTCTCTTTCTCTACCTTTCGGGAATCGAGCTTCCCGAAACGACCCGCCGCGTCTTTTTGCCGGTCGTGCTCGTATTCACCGGCGCGACCCTCATCATCAGCTCGAGCTTTGACGGGATTGATAACGCCGGACACGTTGGAGGCCTTCTCACCGGGATGGCGCTTGGGGTCGCGGCCTTTTACCGTCGATTCTTCATCCCCGCCTGCGTCGCCTCGCTGGCTCTGGTGGCGTCCGCCTTGCCGATCGCAGCGCGTCGGGTGGAGGACAACCCTCGGGTGCTCATCACGAACGCCTATCTGGAGTTCGAGTCCGGAAATCCGACCGCCGCTACCGAGCTCGCCGAGAAAGCCGTCGAGCTCGCACCTACCGATCCTCGCGCCCTGGAGCTTCTGAGCTCGCTCCAAGCGGAGCAACGCAACTATACCGAGGCCATCCGGGTGGCCCGTCAGGCAGTCGAGCTCGACCCTCTCTCCGAGCAAGCGCAACGGGTGTTGTCGCGATCGTTGTTCTTCAACCGCGACTATGATCTGGCGGTCGATGAGCTGCGACTCGCCATAGAGCTCACCCCCAAAGACATGGATACTCGAATCATGTTGAGCCATGCTCTGCGAAGGCTCGAGCGATTCGACGACGCGGTGGCGGCGCTCGACGAAGCTCTGAAATGGCAACCCGACTCTTCCTCGTTGTACGGAGAGCTCGGAATGGCTCACTTCGATCGCGGAGACCTCGAGGCGGCCGTCGAGAGCTTGAACGAAGCCGTCACGCTTCAACCAGACTCCGCGGAAGGGTATAACCGGCTCTCGCTCGTGCTGGCCCGTAGTGGAGATGACGACGGAGCCCTCGAGGCCATTCAAAAAGCGGTAGAGATGCGCCCCGATGCGCCGCACATCCTCGACAGCCTCGGCACGGTGCGTTTCTATCGCGGAGAGTTCGACCAAGCGACCGAAGCCTATCGGAGTGCTATCGAGCTCGAGCCCGACAATGCGGTGTATTACTACAATCAGAGTCTGGCGCTTCGAAGGATGGGTCGAGACGTCGAAGCGAATCGGGCCCGGACGGAAGCTTTTCGACTCGATCCCAATCTCGACCCGCCAACCGACTCGCATCCCATGATCTGAGCCCATGCCCGACGCCATCATCATCGGAGGCGGAGGTATCGGTGTCGCTTCCGCCTATTACCTCGACAAGCACGGCTGGGACGTGACGCTCATCGACAAGGGCGAGTTAGGCCACGCGTGCTCCTACGCAAACTCGTGCCTGGTCGTGCCGAGCCACTCGGATCCCATTCCCGCGCCCGGTGTCATTTCTCAAGCGATGCGATGGATGGTCAAGAAGGACTCACCGTTTTTCATCCGTCCCCGGTTGGACCCTCAGCTGCTGCGCTTCTTCTTGCAGTTTCGTCGCTTTTGCACCGAAGAAGCGGCCGCGCACGGCTTCGACGCCCTCTTGAGCTTGAGCCGAGCGAGCCTCGAACTGTTTGGCGAGCTTCTGGACACCGGTGACGCGCGATTCTTCTTCGAGCGCAAGGGACTGATCGAGGTCTTTCTCTCCGAGCAAGGATCCGAGCACGGGCGACGGGCCAAAGACGCGCTCGCGGCTCACGGCTTCCGCTCGATGACCCTCGAGCGCGACGAGGTTATCGACTTGGAGCCTGCCGTGGCGCCGACGATCCGGGGCGGCTTGTTCATCGAAGGTGAAGCGCACGGATATAGCTATGAGTATGTGCGCTCGCTCGCCGCAACCGCCGAAGACAACGGAGTCACGATCTTGTCCGGCCGCGAGGTGTCCTCGATTCACGTGGAGGGCCGCCGGGTCCGCGGGGTGGAGCTCGAAGGTCCTCGCCAAAGGCTCGACGCCGAGCTCGTCGTTCTCGCGGCAGGTGCGTGGTCGAGAAAGCTCGCGCGTCAAGTGGGGCTCGACATCCCGATGCAGCCGGCGAAAGGCTACAGCGCGACCATCGATAGCTATGACGGCGCGCCCATCCGCCCTATCCTCGTCAAGGAGCGTCGCGTCATCGTCACCCCGCTCGACACCCGCCTCCGTTTCGGTGGAACGCTGGAGCTCGCGGGATTCGACCACGGCATCCACGGAGACCGTTACGAAGCCGTGAAACGCGGGGGGTGCGAGGTCCTCAAGACGCCACCGCCAATGGAGAACGAGGCGGCCTGGAGCGGGCTCCGACCCGTCACGCCGGACGGGCTTCCCGTCATCGGGCGGCCGAAACACCTGGACGGGCTCATCGCCGCGACCGGGCACGCGATGCTCGGCTTCACCCAGTCGCCCATCACCGGGAAGCTGGTCGCTCAGATCGCCAGCGAGGAGGCTCCTTCGGTGCCGGTCGAGCCGTTTCGACTGGACCGCTTTTGATCCTCTTGCTCTGGCTCGGACTATCGGGCTCGCAAGACCTCTCGAATCCGTTCTCCGAAATCCGCGTGGAGGGAAACCAACACGTCGCCGCCGAGACGATTGTCGAGACCGCGGCGATCACCAACGAGACCACGCTCCCCGCGGCTTTTCGCAGGCTCTGGGAGACGGGCCTGTTCGAGGATATCCGCTTCGAGCGCGAGCACGACGCACTCGTCATTCATGTCGATCCGAAGCCCCTGCTCGCGAGCTATCGCATCGAAGCCGCCCGATTGCCGAGGGAGGACCTGGCGGTCGAGCTCGACCTGCGCGCCAACCGGCCGTTCGGCGAGACGGAGCGAGCGCGGGTGGAGCGACGAGCCCGAGCCCTCTTGGGCGAGGACTATGAGGTGACCGCAGTGCTCGAGCCGAGCGGCGACGCGCGTACGGAGCTCACCGTCACCGTCGAGAGGGCCTCGTTTCCCAAAATAAAATCGATCACCTTCGAAGGCAACGAAGCGCTCGATGATGAAGCACTGTTGGAGGTGATGCGATTGCGGCCCTCGGGGTGGACGACGTGGGCGACGGGGCGCCATCGGTTGCGCCCCACCGTCGTCGAACAAGACCTCGAACGGATCCGCACGCTTTACCTCAGCCGAGGCTTCGCCGATGTCGACGTCGGACCCGCCGTCTCGGGGCCGGATCTTCGGGTTCCGATCGTGGAAGGTCGCGCTTATCGGCTCGCAGAGGTGACCCTCGACCCGGGCGATCTCCTCTCGGACGAGCAAGTGCGCGATTGGCTTCCCGACACCGGCGAGGCTTTTAACGCCAGCGCCATCGACCGCGTCATCGCTCGGCTCGAGCGTTACTACCGCGCGCGGGGCTATCCCGCGGTGGCCGTCATCCGCGAGCGGAATCTCGTCGGCTCCGACGCGGTGCGGATCGACCTAAGGGTCGAGGAAGGACGCTTTTTTCGGGTCGGCCGGATCTCTTTTCACGGGAATCGCCGGCACCGCGATCGAGACCTGCGCCAGCATCTAGACCTCGACGAGACCGGACGCTTCAACCAAGATCAGCTCGAAGCGGGCCTCCGCGCGATCTCCCGCCTCCAGACCATCGCGTCGGCCGAGCCCGAGGTAGATTTCGCCACCACCCCGGGACGGGCCGACATTACCTACCGAGTCCGCGAAGTCGATCGCTTCGAGTACCTCGTCGGAGGCGGGCTCAACGGTGTTCAAGGGGGCACCGGTAACGGCCAGTTCATCGCCCGCAGTCTCTTCGGTCGCGGGGATGTATGGCGCGCGGATGTCGACTTGGGGAACCGATTCAGAAACATCGCGCTGTCTTATCGGGATCCTTCGACGTTGAGACATCGCTTGTTCTTGACCGCCGATTTCGCGCGGGCCGACTTGACCTTCCCCGATGAAACGTCTCAAGACAGTCTGTCCTTCGCCGTGAGAGCGGGAGGACCACAGGGCAAGAATCTTCAAGTTCTCGCCGGCTTCGAGCTCGCGCACTTCACCCTCGACTCTGCGCTCGACGGGGATATCCCCTTTCTGACCCCGTTCATAGGAGAGCGGTTCCGCACCGGCCGTTTCGCCACGACCCTCGCCTACGACAATCGAGACCAACCTTTTCTCGGCCGACGTGGCCGGGCGCTTCAGGTCGAAGGCGAGCTCGTCTTCCGAGACGTCGAGGCGTTTCGCGCTCGCGCCCAGCTCACCCAGCTCGTGCCGGTGGGAAGGCGGCACGTCGTGTCATTGTCCGGCCGGCTCGAGGCCGTCAGCGCGTTCGGCTCGACGCGCGAGTCGGGATTGCCGCGTTTCGAACGCCTGTTCCTCGGAAGCGAGAACGATCTTCGAGGATTCGCGATCCGAGGTGTCGGACCTCGCTCGAACGGAGTAACCGTCGGCGGCGACCGACTCGTCTTCGCAAGCGCCGAGTATCAGTTCATCGCTCATCCCAGGCTGCGCTTCGCGGGGTTCTTCGACACGGGAAACGTTTACGCCTCGGACTTCGGCGGCGACACGCTCCCTCGCCTGCGCTACGACGCGGGGGTGGAGCTCCAATGGCTGTTACCGTTCGGGAACCTGCCCCTTCGCACCGGCTACGGCTTCAACCTGGACCGTGTCGATTCGGAAAAAGCCGGACGATTCTTCTTCACCCTCTCGATCCGATTCTAGGAACGTCGTGCTATCGTGCGCGGCATGACGGAAGAGCCTACCCGCGCCAATGGCGGATTTCACACTGTTCTCGTTAAAGATCCCGCGTTCATCTTCGTGGACGCCACGAATCAGATCTGGCCGGATGCCGACTTCGACAACGCGCACCGACACGGCGCCACTGCCTATGCGGTGACCGCCTGCCGACCACAAGCAAGCTTCGAAGACGCGGTGAAAGACGTGATGGAGTGGCACCGCTACGCGCGGGTCCACGATCACCTCAGAGTCGCGTTTTCGGCCGACGACATCCGCGGGGCGAAGAAGGATGGCGACGCGTGTTTCATCATCGCAGCGCAAGGCGCGGATTGGGTCGGACGCTCTCTCTACCGGGTGGAGGCGATGCAACGGCTCGGGTTGAGACAGCTCCTGTTTGCCTATAACGCCACCAACCAGCTCGCCGATGGTTGTCTCGACACGACCGATCGAGGTCTCACCAAGCTCGGAGAGTGCGTCGTCGACGCATGCAACCGAACGGGCATTCTGCTCGACGGCACCCACACCGGAAAACGCTCCACCCTGGAGATCATCGAGCGCAGCCGTCACCCCATCATCTTCAGCCACTCCAATCCGAGCGCTCTGTCACCCAATCCTAGAAATATCGACGACGAGCAGATCAAAGCTTGCGCGACGCGCGGCGGGGTCTTGTGCTTGGCGCCGTGGGGTCCTCTCGTCATGAAGCCCGGCACGGATCATCAGCCGACCGTGGACGATTTCATCGACATGGTCGACCATGTCGCCCAGCTCACCGGAGGCGCCGACAACATCGGCATCGGCACGGATATGTCTCTCGGAACCTACCCGGAGCACGAGCACGATAGCTGGGGAGGTCCCGACTACGGCAACCCGTTCGCGGAGTACGGCGAGAAAGTCACGGCCGATCAGCGCTCACCGCGGAGAAACCTGGACGGCTTCTCGGACTATGCCGAGATCACGAGCTTCGCGCAATCCCTCAGCGCTCGAGGATATGTCGATGCCGACGTTCACAAGATCCTCGGAGAGAACTATCTGCGGGTGGCGGAAGAAGTCTGGTAGGCTTCGCACCGCATGACGAAAGCTCGACACACTCTCTACCTCATTATTGGAACAGCCTTCGGTACCGGCCTCGCACCGATAGCGCCCGGAAGCTTCGGTGCGCTCGTAGGCGTCGCCTACCACGTCGGCGTCGTCTGGTCGATGCCTGAAACCTGGCACCTCCCCGCGCTCATCATCGGCCTCATCGCGGTCATCGTCGCGAACCACCTGCTTACACCATGGGCGGTGGATTACTGGAAGGATGAAGACCCCGGCAACTTCGTCCTCGATGAGGTCGCCGGCTACCTCATCGTGCCGATCTTGTTTCGAGGAGGGCCCCTGTTCCCGGTCGTTTTATGGAGCTTCTTTCTCTTTCGTACTTTCGACATCATCAAGATCCCGCCGGCGCGTCAAATCGACCAGAACATGCACGGGCCTTGGGGGATCGTCCTGGACGACCTCATCAGCGGAGCCTACGCGGCTCTCGTCATGTACGGCTTGGCGTGGTGGGGCGTGGGAGGACTATGAGGGTCAGGTCGCGACCGTTCGGCGCCGCGCTCGCCATGTTTCTCGTCGGTGGGCTTTCGGCTTGTGAGAACTCTCGTCATTTCGACGTGCTCGTCACCTCCGGAAGCGTCATCGACGGCACCGGCTCCGCTCGCCACGATGCGGATGTGGGGATCACTGCGGGACGCATCGAAGCCGTGGGAGATCTCGACAAAGCGACGGCGGAGCTCGTGATCGACGCGACCGGCCGGGTGGTCACCCCCGGGTTCATCGACATGATGGGCGGCAGCACTTTGCCTTTGCTCCGCGATCCGGCCACCGCCGAAAGTAAGCTCCGCCAGGGCATCACGACGATGATGGCCGGAGAAGGCAGCTCCATCGCACCACAAAGTCCGGCCACGTTCGCAGACATCGCCGTGCCCGACGACGCCGTGCAGTGGGAGCGCTTTTCCGAGTACTTCGAGATATTGGAAGCGAAAGGGGTCGCGCTCAACGTCGTTCACAACGTGGGGGCCGCCCAAGTTCGCCGCGTCATTCTAGGAGACGAAGACGTCGCGCCGAGCGCGGACCAGCTCACCGCGATGAAGGCACTCGTCTCGGACGCGATGGAGGATGGCGCGGTCGGTTTGTCGACCTCCCTCATCTATCCACCGGGCACTTACGCCGAAACCGAGGAGATTATCGAGCTCGCAAAAGCTGCCGCGGCCCACGGAGGGGTCTACTTCACCCACATGCGAAACGAGAGCGGGCAGCTCCTCGAAGCCATCGATGAGGCGCTCGCGGTGGGCGAAGGCGCACGGATTCCCGTCCACATCTACCATTTGAAAGCGGCAGGCGAAGAGAATTGGCCGCTGATGCAAGAAGCGATCGACAAGCTCCAGCAAGCCATCGACGCGGGGACTGACGTGACCGCCGATATCTACCCCTACATTCGTAACGGTATCGGGCTCGGTTCGTTCCTCCATCCTCGTCATTACGCGAAAGGTCCCGAGGCGTTCTTGCGCACGCTGTCGCAGCCGGATGTCCGGGCGCGGCTCCGACGAGAAGTCGAGGAGACCACCGACTGGGAGAACTGGTACCGGCACGTCGGGGCCGACTGGAACAACGTGTTGATAACGCGCGTGGGAGAGCGATCGGAGCCGGAGCTCGTCGGTTTGTCGATCCAAGAAGCGGCCGACGCACGCGGCGTCGACGTTTGGGACGCGTTTTTCGATCTCGTCGAGCAAGGCGGATGCGGCGTGAGCCCTCAGAGCATGGACGAGGCGCAAAAACACCTCGCGCTCGAGGCCCCTTTTATCGCTTTCGACAACGACGCCTCCCCCACTAACCCGGCAACCACCCTGAGCGCCCATCCACGCGCGTTCGGCGCCTTCCCGCGAATCCTCGCGAAATATGTGCGGGAGGAGAACGTCATCTCCCTCGAAGAGGCTATCCGGAAGCTCACTTCCCTCCCCGCTTCGATCTTGAGACTCGCGGATCGCGGCACCCTTTCACCCGGAATGAAAGCCGACCTCCTCGTGTTCGACCCGGACCAGATCCGGGATACGGCCACTTTCACGGAGCCCTTGTCCTACTCGGTCGGTATCGACTTCGCGCTCGTTTCGGGAGAGCTCGTGATCGACCGCGGCGAAGTCACGGGAGCGACGCCAGGCGAAGTCCTGCGCCATCGTCCACGCGAGACCCGCTGACAACGGCGGCTTCACGTGGCGTTGTTGGCGAGCCTCCGAGCCTGGATCGAAGCGAATGGAGCGCTCCTGCGTTGGCTCGGCGGGGCGTCCGCGGCGCTATTGGTGGTAACACCGGCAGTTCTCGCGATCGTCGTCGCGAAGCTGCCCGAAGACTACTTCACTCAGGATCGCCGGGATCCCGCCCATCGGGGCCGGAAATATCCCGTTTTTTGGAGCGTCATAGCGATCGCCAAAAACCTATTGGGCGTCGTGCTCATCCTCGCGGGGCTCGCGATGATCCTGCTGCCCGGCCAAGGAGTCCTCACGATCCTTATCGGTTTGGCGCTAACGAACTTCCCCGGGAAGTTCGCGCTCGAGCGACGCATCGTCCAGCGCCCTTCGGTGAGCAGCGCGCTCAACCGAATCCGTCACCTCGCCGGCCGACCACCGCTGCTCATTCCAGCCGAGTAGAGCCGGCAAGCGCGACGTCGTCGCTTCTATCGCTCGTTCGAAACGAGGTCGAGCCAGATCGCCGCCGGAGACTCCTCGCCAGACGTCGTCGCGGTCACTTCAACGCGACTGCCCGCGGGAAGTCGCAGCGGCTCTTCGAGCCAGTACTTGCGCGGCCAACTCGGGCTCGGGCGATGTAGGCGCAGCAGCGGCTCCCGACTGCCGTCCGCACGAACGAGCTCGGCCATGACGGAATCGGCCGGAGCTTCGAGCTGCGGGAGGAGCGCGACGAGCTCGCGATCCGAGTCGAGCGTCAGAGCCTCGCCGAGCACCACCGGTACGGTGTCGACGGCCCTCGCGCTCGGCTCGAAGTAAAGCGCGAGCGTGCTCTTGTCCTCGATGCGGGAGCCATCATCGAGCCACGTCTTCTTGTAGTGGATGCGCACGTGGAGCGCGGCCCCCGCGGGAACGAGCTGGCCGTGCCCGGATTCGAACGCGCTCAACCGCTGGCCGGGAACCCACGTCGTCAAAGGTTGGGACGTCCCTTCGAGCGAAACGATAACGCCGCGAACGATATTGGCTGCTCCGGGGAGAAAATCCACCGCCCGGACGTAAGTGTCGGAGCGGAGGCCGGTCCGAAGGACGACATCGCGCGACGCCTCGGAGGTATCGGCATCGAGAATGACCGGCTCGGGCATCTCGAGCATGAGACCCGGCTCGCCAAGCTCCGGAGGCGGTGGGGGCGCGGCCTCTATGCGCTCGGCGACCACACCCTCCGGGCTTCCGCCGAGACACCAATCCACGATGGTGTTCATCTGCTCGGCGCTGAGCCCTCCATTGTGCTGGAACACGCCGTATCGATCGTCGGCGGACCAAGGAGGCATCGACAAATGCAGCACTTCATTCTTGATCGACACGGCCCACGGAAAGGCCTCTTCGTAGGTAAGCAGGGACATCGGCGCGACACCTCCCGTTTGGTGACAGGACCCGCACTTGCTCTCGAAGATCGAGTAGATGTCCTTGTAGTAAGTGAATGTCGTCACCGTGGGTTTGTGCGCGAACGAAGACTCGGAGGCGACGAGAACGAAAAACGCGGCGAAACAGAAGCGAGTCACGGATAGAGCCTTCGAATTTCCGCGACCGCTTCGACGAACAGCGCGTGAGCTTCGTTGACTTTCTCGCGGTTTCCGAGGTCTCCATAGTCGTCCAGAAGCCACGCGGCCCGGACGAGCTGCTTGAGAGCCCACGTGAGTGCCTTGTGTTCCGCCTCCGGTCGGGCGGCGGCATGGGCTTCGAGCGCTACCGCGAGATCCTTCGCCTGGAGCGCGGGCAAGTAGATTTCACCAACCGCACCCTTCGAGACGAGCTCTTGAACGGATTCGCTACGCGCCACGATCGCCTCTAGGATCGCGGCAGGATCCGTCGGTATCGCGAGACTGTCCAGCGGGGTCACGCTCGCAGGAACGACCACGTCTCGTTCGGACGAGATCTCCGTAAAGATGAAGTCGAAACGCTCGAGCTCGCCGTCCGGCTCGAAACGCATCTTCGCGGTGATCTCTCTTGGAAGCGGAGCGTCTCCTACCTGAGCCTCCAGATAAGCGCCGTCCGGCGAAGGAAGAAGCGGATGGGCGACGACCTCTTCGGTCGTTCTCGTGCTCGAGTCGAAGACTTCCTCCAGTACCGCTCGCCCTTCGAACGGGGTGGTGTCCAGAGGCTCCGAAAAGTTGTTGTAGAGAAAGACCCGAAACACGCCGTCTTTGGGATAAGTACCTTCGAGATGATGCCAGTTGTCAGGCGCCATGAAGAACATCCCGCCATGCTTCGGATTGTGGTCTTGATGCGGCCTTTCGGTCGTGCCAGGCTCCAGAGCCATATTACAGATAGGGCACTCACCCGGCTCATGGCTCTCGACCTCGGGATGCATCGGGCAGGCAAAGCGAACTTCCTTGGTGATCGGAAACAGATCGCGCTGACAGATGGGACACTTCCCCGGCGCATCCTCGGAGATCACGGCGTGGATCGGACAGCTCCACGCTTTTTGTACGAGCGTCGGGATGAGCACGCGCTCGCAGATGTGACATTGGCCCGGAGCGGACTCCGTCACCTCACGATGGAGTGGGCATGTCCACACCGATTCTGGCTGCGGCTCCTGGGAAGCAGCGCTCCCCATCGAGGACGAGACAGCCACGATCAGCAGGATCCCGATCGACTGGATCTTCATACCGGCTTCAACCGAAACATTACCACGCGATGGTAAAATCTCGCGATGGACCCACAGGTCGTACGTCACGACGCGTCTCT
>JAJCXL010000114.1 GCA_029263435.1 Acidobacteriota bacterium
GTCGAATGCTCGCTGCGCTCTTTCACGCGCGAGCTTCGTGCGACCGGCGTGGTAGTAGCCCACCGAGAATCCGTCCGAGCGAAGCGTCTTCGCTACGATCTCGACGGTCTTGCGAGTGCTGCAATAAATGATGGCGCGCCCGGCGCCTCGACGCGCCCTCAGCCCGCTCGTGTCGAGCTCGATCCGTACTGCCTCGAGACGCTCCTTTTGCGTTCGCGCCGCAACGACAGCGAACTGCAAGTTCGGCCGATCGAAACCCGCACGCACCGAGACCGGTTGGCGAAGCGACAGATGCGTCTCGATCTCTTCGACCACCGCTTGGGTCGCGGTCGCCGTCAGCGCCACGGCGGGACAGTCGAGCGGCTCGCGGAGCTCACCGAGTCGCAAGTAGTCAGGGCGAAAATCGTGACCCCATTGGCTTACGCAGTGCGCCTCGTCGATGGCAAGGAGCGACACCCTCGCTCGGCTCAGCAGCCGCCGAAAGCTAGGAGACGCGCTTCGCTCCGGCGAAACGTAGAGGAGGTCTAGCTCCCCGCGCTCGAAGGCCCCGGTCGAGGCTCGTTGCTGATCGGGAGCCTGGTGGCTGTGAAGGGCTGCGGCTTGGACACCACGACCTATCAGTGCGGCAACTTGGTCGTTCATGAGCGCGATGAGCGGCGAGACGACGAGCGTCGTTCCGGCTCCTCGATCGCGCAGCACGAGGGCGGGTACCTGGTAGCAGAGCGACTTGCCGGAGCCGGTCGGGAGCACGACGACCGCGTCGCGACCGGACAGGACCGCGTCCACCGCGTCCGCTTGGCCTGGTCGAAAGTCGGGGTAGCCGAAAACGCTTTCCAGAACCTCACGCGCCTCGCGCAGAATCGACCCTCCAGCATTCTCTCGACGGACGCATCTCCACGTTGCCCACGATGGGAGTTTACACGGGCCGGGTCCGCTGAGCGCCTGGATCCTCACGGGAGGGTAGTTTCCGAGTGGCCTCTTCGGGGATAATCACCTCAGCGTTCCATCAGGAGTCCTCATGAAACTTTCGTTGAAACTCGTCACCCTGGCGCTGGTACTTGCCGGCACGCATCAAGTCGCCGCGCAGACCGCCAACGCGAAGTCGGCACCGGGATCGCCCACCGCTGAGAATCTTCCTATCTATGAGGTGGACCCCACTTGGCCCCCGACCCTTCCGAACGACTGGATCTGGGGAGACATCCGAGGGCTTTTCGTCGACGACAACGATCACCTCTGGGTGATTCACATGCCATCGAGCCTGACCCCGCAAGAGATCGGAGCCGCGGTGGATCCGCCGATCGCCGATTGCTGCTTCCCGGCCCCCCCCGTGCTAGAGCTCGACCCCGAGGGCAAGGTTCTCAGAACCTGGGGCGGCCCGGGCGAGGGCTACACCTGGTTCGACCAAGAGCACGGGATTTACATCGATCACAACGACTTCGTGTGGATGGGAACGAGCAACGGTTTTCACGTGATGAAGTTCACCCAGGACGGCAAGCACGTTCTGACGATCGGTGAGCCGGGCATCAACAAAGGGAGCGACGATCCCAATCATCTCGGCGGACCCGCGAATTTCTACGTCGAGCCGAAAACGAACGAGATCTTCATTGCCGACGGCTATCGCAACCGGCGCGTGTTAGTCCTCGACGCCGCCACCGGGAACTACCTCCGGCACTGGGGCGCCTATGGAAAGCCGCCGAACGATGCGTACGAATACGAGTATCCCGTCAGGGTGGATAGCCCGCCACAGCAGTTCTCGACGGTTCACGGCATCGTCGGCTCCAAGGACGGCCTCATCTATGTGGCCGATCGCAAAGGCAACCGCGTCCAGGCGTTCCGGCAGAACGGAGAGTATTTGATGGAGCGCTTCGTCCGTCCGGAGACCGGCCGATCGGGGACGGGATTCAGCCTCCAGCTCTCCCGCGATCCGGAGCAGAGCATTCTCTATCTCATGGACGGCACGAACCAGCGTGTTTGGCTACTACGCCGCGAAGACCTGAAAATCCTGGACCGGTTTGGCAGACCCGGCCGTCAGTCCGGCGAGTTCATCCGAGCTCACATGATCTCGATCGACTCGAAGAATCGGATGTACACGGGCGAGGCCGGAAACGGCCGGCGGATTCAGCGTTGGGTCCTCAAAGGGACCCAGCCGGCCGCGAGCGTCACGCCCCCTGCGCCGTAGCCACGCTCGCGAGCGATGCCACGCGCTGAGCGGTTTATCCAATCCGTGCTCCACCCCACGGACTTCTCTCGCGCCAGCGAGTCCGCCTTCGCGCATGCCCTCGCGATCTCGATCGCCCGACAAGCACGACTCACCGTGCTCCACGCCGAAGATCGCGCCCCGGACTCCAAGACGTGGTCGAGCTTCCCGGGCGTGCGTGACACGCTCGTGCGTTGGGGACGACTCGAAGACGGCAGCCCGCGAGCGGCGGTGCTCGAGCGACTGAATGTCGAGATCGACAAGATCGCCGTTAAGAGTCGCAGCGCGGTCGCCGCCATTCAGGATTTCGTCGATAACGATCCTACTGATTTGATCGTCGTCGCCACCCAAAGACGCGCAGGCCTCTCCCGATGGCTCAGTCCTTCGGTGGCGGAGCGAACCGCGCGAAAAACGAAGACGATGACGTTATTCGTGCCGCGAGGCGCGAGAGGTTTCGTGTCGCTTGAGGACGGAACCATCGAGCTCCAGCGCGTCTTGGTTCCGGTGAGTCGCCACCCGCGTCCAAGGTGTGCGACCGAAGCCGCTGGCCGGATGGCCGAGTCCTTCGGCAGCGGGAACGTGACGGTGCAAGCACTCCATATCGGCAGAGGTTTTCCCGAGCTCCACCTTCCGCAAGGCTCGGGATGGACGTGGAGCAAGTTGACACGCTCGGGCGAGCTGGTCGACGCGATCATCGAGACGGCGAACGATACCAGGGCGGATTTGATCGTCATGCCGACCGAAGGACGCGGGGGATTGCGCGATGCGCTCCGTGGCAGCATCACCGAGCTCGTCCTGCGCCGAACGCCTTGCGCTTTGCTCGCCGCCCCCACGGGCTGAGATAGCGCACGGTCAATCCACCTATGTAACTTGTGCCTCCTCCATCATCATCTAGTACATGACGGCGACTATGGTCTCGAGGTGCTCACGACCGGCAGATTTCGATTCACCCACCCGCGCGGCTGGGTAATTCCTGAAGCCCCGAGGCCTCCGAAGACACCCGATTCGGCTTGGACGATGGCCAATTTCGGCACGAACTACCGGTTCGCTTTTTTCACTCCGATGCAGAACTTCGCGGAGCTCGATAAAGGTTTCCAACTCGACCCTGCGATTGGAGCGAAGTTTCTGAAATACGTAACCGCGAGAGAAAGCCACGCAGGGATCTTTCAAGCCGATCTGAGCAAGCTGCCTCAGGGAGAGCCGAAGCTCGCGATCGTGACCATCAGCACCGTCCG
>JAJCXL010000115.1 GCA_029263435.1 Acidobacteriota bacterium
GCCGACTCGTCAACCGTAGGGTCTCTGTCGCTCGTTCGAGCTTCGGTGACCATCGCAGCATCATCTCACGAGACCGCGATCGATCCCGCTCGACGACCACCAACCGTACCCACGCTGGCACGCATTAAATGGACCAATTAAATGGACCAGGTCCAATTGTTACGCTGCCTTCAGCATCGCTAACTTGTTCTAAAGCAATATGTTAGCCGAGCTCCTCGAGTGAGAAAAGGGGTCAGACCCCTTTTAGCGACGGCCTCAGCGGCTCCATCGGCGACGCAGGCTCAGAATCGGAACAGGCGGGTGAACTTGACGAGAATCGCCCGATTCGCCACTTGGGCGAACCCGAAGAGCTCTCGATCCCTTACGTCGCTATAGACGACGAAGAGATCACTTCCCGGCTGATACTCCCACCGGAACCGGACGTTGGATGAGAAAGTGTCGTTCGACGAGTTGTACTGAACGAGCGCGCTGACACTCGTTCGCGGCGTGTGCGTGTAGTTGACGCGGGTGCGGACGAGCTGAGTCTGGAAAGAGCCCTCGACGAGGTCGACCCAGTTGAAGGAGATCCCGGGCTCGACGGATAGGCGCGGCGTGACCTCGACGCGTCCGTTATAGCCGAGCTCGATCCGATCGCCGTCGAAGAAGCCTCCGTGCTGAAAGTTGATGCCTCCTGAGACACGTCGTTGCGGCCCGAGGTTGTAGCTGTAGCGCATGAACTGAAACTCATACTCGCCGACAGGCAGGATCACCCCGTCGGAGATCTCGAAGGGCTCCCGCAATCCTTCGATCGAATTGAAGTAGTTGACGTCGAGCCGGTCACCGCTATTGAACTCGGTCCCGAACGTGAGCTGCATGTCTCGAGTCGAGAGAAGCCCGAGGCCGTCATCGACATGGTCGAACGAGCCTTCGTAGGTCAACTTGCGAATGGCACTCCACCTCGTCGCACGCGGACTGAAACGAAGGGTCGCTTTGTTCTTGACGATATCGGAGCGGCGTAAGAACCCGACTTCGGGGTTGAAATCCTCTCCGACGACGAGATGCTCGAGCTCCGCGCCGTAGCGATCGCTCGCGTAAGAAAACCATCCCCGATAACTTTGGTCATTCCCCGTCGATTCCGGGGACCGGGTCGTCGCGTAATACGCGCTGATATTCAGGTTCCGGAAGAACGCGAAGTTCGCATCGACGCCCACGAGCGAGTTCGAGGAGACATCGTCGACATCGGGTGAGCGATGGGTCGCGATGACGCCGACATTGCTGCGGCGCAGAATGTCGCGTTTCAATCGCACGACGCCGAAGTTCGTGGTCGGAATCGCGGAGGCGGTGAGCGCCTCGGTCTGCATCGCCAAAGCTCCCACGGTGTACTTCCCCGCTCTCCCCGTCAGCCTTCCACCGGCTCGCGTCGGCACGACGCCTTCCGAGCTCAATCCGATCCGGCGACTGAAGAACATGATCGGGGTGTCGCCCGCCTCGCTATCGAAACGCCCGCTGCGCCGCCCACCAAAAGCGAAAATCCCCTGTCCCTCGAGGAAGAAGTCGCGCTTTTCGGGAAAGAACAAATTGAAGCGGGTGAGGTTCACTTGCTGCTCGTCGTCTTCGACCTCCGCGAAATCCGTGTTGTACGTCATGTCGAGGACGAGGCCGCGCGTCAGCCCATATTTGGCATCGACACCCACATCGGCTTCGAGGTCGTTCGAGAAGGGCTCGTCCGCACCCAGGTCGGTGCGAAGCCCGGACTTCACGTAGGGCTTGACCTCTAGGTTGATGGTGCGCGCCGGCGGCTCCATCCCCACGAGAGTCCCGGCCTGCGAGAGCTTGATCATCCCCTGAAACCCGAACGACGGATCGATCGGCGTCAGATAGCTCCACTCGTTCTTACCCCGCACGACCCGACGAAAGTTAATCCCCCAAAGGGGTGACGCGACGCCCGTTCGGTAACGGAGCGATTTGAATGGGATAGCCATCTCGACCGTCCAGCCGCCGTCGAAGCGGCCCGTCCTCACGTTCCAAACCGTATTCCAATCGCGGTTCGTGTCTCGCTCGTCGGTGATCTGTCCGTCGGAAAGCGCGCCCAACGGATTGGTGTAGAACCAGACGCCGTTTCTTCGGTCGTAGAACGTATCGAGCACGACCGCGAAGTTGTCGTTCAAAAAGATGCCGAAATTATCGCGTCGGAGCTCGTTCGCGACCATGTCCTGCGGCCGACTGTCATAGCAACGCGCGGCTACGTACACGTTGCGCTCATCGAACGAGACCCATACTTCTGTCTGCTCGGTCGCGAGCTCTCCCGCTAGCGGCTCTTGTTGGATGAAGCCCGAGATCGGAGGCGTGTTGCGATAGAGGGCTTCGTCTAGCACCCCATCGAGGCTCGGCGGTTCAGACACGCGGATCGCCCGTACCGTCGCCCCCCCGTGCGAATCGCGATTGATGACTTCGGGTGCGACCGGCGGCGGCGGACCAACGATGGTGCCGGCGCTCGCCGGAGCCACAGTCTCCGTCAGTGCGGACGAGTGTTCCCTCCCGACGGCCCCGTTCGAGGACTCCGGCGCGACGGCGCCATTCGAAGACTCCGGCGGCACGGCCTCTGCCACTGCCGCCGAACGCTCGTTCACGACCTCGGTCGCCTCTAAATCGACGGCGCTCGTCGGTAGAGACTGAAGCTCCCCATCGAGGTTCGTAAAGATCACGACCGACCCCGACACCTCATAGCTCTGAACGGGCAGAAGGCTCCCGTCGTGTAGTACGAGGGCGCGCGCCTCGGGCTGTGCAGAAGCGATGGCGACTGCCAACGCAAAGATCGCGGGGACGAGTGCCGAGACGATGCGATTCACGTTCAGGCGTTCAGCGAGGAAGCGCGCGGCCCGGCGTCCAGGGCGCGCCCGCGGCTTCCAGCTCGAGCTCGAGCGCCGTGAGTCTATCCATCAGGGAGCGGAGCTCGACCACCACGCCTTCGAGTGCGGTGGTCGCGATCTGGAGACTTTGCTCCTGAGTCGCGGTGGGTGCTTGGCGGGTGTCCCAGTGGCCATTCGCGATGCGGCGCAGTCGCCCCAAGACAGACGGCACCGTGGGCTCACTCAGACGAGCGCGCACCCGATCCCCTATCAAACGAGTGCGCACACTCGCGAGGTCGCGCTCGAGCGCGTCGAGCTGGTCGAACAACGAGAGCTCCGCGCTCGGTGTTTGGATGAGAGCCGGGCGCATGTGACGAAGCCGCTCGACCGCGCCTTCCAGCACGACGGCGGCCCCTTCGGCCCGCCGGAGCTGTTCGCTCGACTGTCGTCCGAATCGAGTGACGCTCGTATAGTCCGGCTCGGAGTAGGACGAGCTCGCGACGGCCTTGACCTCGAACCCCACCGGCTCGCCCATCGGGGTCGTCGCGGCTCTCGTCACGAGAGCCATCTCCACGCGGTACCGCCCGGGCGGCGCGAAGGGGCCTTGCGGGTCGCTAACCCATGGAGGGACGAAACCGGGGGTCTCGAGATCGATCGCGTGGGGCGGCGCGTAGCGCAAGTCCCAGCTCACGCGGTGAAGACCTGCCGTAGCCTCCGCTTCGATCCGGCGCACGGCGTCTCCGGCTTCGTCGCGCACGGTGAGCACAACCTTCGGATCCTGCTCCGTCGCTTCGTCGTGCAACGTCTCCCACCCGGGAAAGTCCACGTTGCGCTGGTCTTCGAGCTGCGCGGTCTCGCGCTCGCGCCGGCTCGCCTGTGCGCTCAATGCGGTTCGTTTCAGATAGAACGTGATGACCGCGCCGTAAGGGGGGTTGTCCGCGGTGTAGTCATCGCTTCCGAGAGACGGCTTGCCCCGCGCCTGCATGGGAATGGATGGGATGTACCACCAGGCGTCTCGGACCGGAAACAAGAAGGCATCGCGGTCGAAGGCCCCGGCCCGAATGTCTCTGAGCGGTTGGTAGTCATCCAGGACGTAGAACCCCCGACCGAAAGACGCACCTACGAGATCGCTGTCGCGTCGCTGGATTTCGATATCCCGAAACGCGATCGTCGGAACACCTCCTTCGAGGCCAACCCAACGAGCGCCTCCATCTGGAGAGAAGTAGAGCCCAGACTCCGCGCCAATGAAGAGAAGCTCGGAAGCCACGTGGTCTTGCTCGAACGACCACACGATCTCTCCATCCGGGAGATCGCCTGCGATCGAGCGCCACGTTCGGCCGCGATCGTTGCTCTCGTACAGATAGGGTGAAAAGTCACCGGTCTTATGCGCATCGATGGCGATGAAGACCGTATCCGGATCGTGCAGCGACGCCTGCAGGTCGTTGATGAAGGCGCGATCGGGAGGGCCTGGGAGCTCGGAGGATCGCCAGGCGCTGCCACCATCTTCGCTGACTTGAATGAGCCCGTCATCCGTGCCGACATAGAGGAGGCCGGAGACCAAAGGCGACTCCGCGAGCGAGGTGATGGTTCCGTAGAGCGACATCGCGGTGTTGCCATACAAAGCGTCTACGCTCCACACGCGCTCCATCATTTCCATCTCGTAGCGCGGTGTCCCTCGAGTCAGATCTCCGCTGAGAACACTCCATGATTCCCCGCGATCCTTGCTTCGCCACAGTCGCTGCGACGCGTAATAAAGCGTCGACGAGCTGTGCGGGCTCACGAGGAGGGGCGCGTCCCAATTGAAACGCTCGGGCGCATCGTCCGGCAGAGGTGTGGGACGGATATCGATGAGCTCGTGGCTCAATCGATCGTATCGCCACAAGTTTCCACCTTGGGTGTGCATGTAGACGATGTTGGGGTCGTCCGGATCAAAATCCGAGTCGTAGCCATCTGCCCCCAGCGGCACGTACCAGTCCACGTTGCGCACGCCCTCACTGTTGATGGTTCGAGACGGACCGAGGAGGGTGCCCAAATCCTGTGCCCCGCCAACGATGTTGTAAAACGGCGCGGCGGTGTCGAGCGCCAGCTTGTAGAACTGAGATAGCGGAAGATTCGGAAACTGTCGCCAGGTCTGACCGTCGTCGAAGCTCTCATAGAGGCTCGCATCGGTACCGGCCAGCAAGTGCTCGGGGTCTTCGGGATCGATGACGAGAGCGTGGTTGTCGCTGTGCTTTTCTCGTCCGGTACCCAAGACGTCGAACGTCTTGCCACCGTCTCTGGTCACGTGAAGGAACACGTCCATCTGATACACCCGATCGACGTCGACCGGAGAGGCCACGATCTCCTGATAATAATGAGGGCCGGTGCCTCCGGAGATGTACGGGTTGCGTTTCTCCCAGCGCTCACCCCGATCGAGTGAGCGATAGAATCCTTTTTCTTCATCACTCGCTTCGATCGTCGCGTAGACGACGTCGGGGTTGACGGGCGAGATGGCGAGACCGATCTTGCCCATATCGCCGCTCGGCAGTCCGCGGCTCAAGCGGCGCCACGTCTCCCCGCCATCGGTAGACTTGTGAAGCCCCGAGCCCTGGCCTCCGGCCAACAGTGCCCACACGTGGCGTCGCCTCTGATACGACGCCGCGTAGAGGACATCCGGGTTGCGCGGGTCCATCTCTAGATCGGTGACCCCGGTGTCCTCGTCGATGACGAGAGACGGCTGCCACGTTTCACCGCCGTCCGTCGTTTTGTAGAGTCCGCGCTCACCGCCGGCCGACCACAGGGGTCCTTCCGCGGCGACGTAAACGACGTTTCCATCCCGAGGATCGACGACGATGTCGCCAATGTGCTCCGAGCGGGGCAAGCCCATCCGTTTCCACGTCGCACCGCCGTCGAGGCTCTTGTAGACGCCGTCGCCCCATCCGACGTGGCGGCCGCTGACATTCTCGCCCGTTCCCACCCACACGACATCCGGTTGGGTCGGGTCGAGGGTGACGCAACCGATGGAGTAGGACGGTTGATCATCGAAGATCGGTGTCCACGTCACCCCGGCGTTCAGGGTCTTCCACACCCCACCCGAGCCGACCGCGAGGTACCAGGTGGAGCTATCGCGCGGGTCGACCGCGATGTCCGCGATGCGCCCGCCCATGAGCGCCGGCCCGATAGAGCGAAGCTCGAGCCCCCGAAGCGTCGCGGCGTCGATCGCCGTTGGGTCGGGTTGGCTCCATCCGAGCGTTGCGAGCAAGACGCTGACGAGCGCGATTCCTGGCATCTTCACGAACGACAGTATAGCGGCACTCGCCCCGGCCGTCCGCTCGGCGTTCGGAAGGTAAGAACCCCTAAGTGATCATCCGCTTTCCGAACGATTTCTCCCAAAACACCACCGTCGCTTGGGCTTCGGGCTCGCTGAGACGGAATGCGGTTCGAAGCAACGGCGTGGCCCGGCGCATATCGAGCGAGTAAGACTCGAAGAGCTCATCGAGATAATCGAGATAGGCTTCGGAAATGAAGGAAGGACGTTCGGTAGCTGCAGAAGTAGCCATAGAAAATTCCCCTCTCAATGGCACCACTGAGCAACTTGGGGGAGTCGACTATTAATGTAGCGGACGAAACGCTAAACGTCAATCGAGTACTGGCTCTCGCTAAAGCGCGCCCTCTCGTCGACCGGAGGCTCAGGGTCGCTGAACGGCAACGCCTTCGAGTCTTTCGTCTACTCCGCTCGCCGTTTGGGCCTCTGGTTGGCGGCCAACACACGCTTTCGCAACCGAACCGATGACGGCGTCACTTCGACGAGCTCGTCGTCTCGGATGAACTCGATGGCTTGCTCGAGATTGAGCTGGCGATGCGGTGTGAGCTTGACCGCGATCTCGGAGGTCGAAGAACGCATATTCGTGAGCTTCTTCTCTTTCGTGATGTTGACGTCCAGATCGGCCGGCCGGGAATTTTCTCCGATGACCATGCCTTCATAGACCTCGACGCCGGGCCCGATGAAGAGCGCTCCGCGATCTTCGAGATTGTGGAGCGAGTAGGCCGTCGACCGACCACGTCGATCCGCAACGAGAGCACCCGTCAAACGCTTCGGGACATTCCCCTGCCAATCGTCATAGCCGTCGAACAACGTGTTCAGCACCGCGGTGCCTCTCGTATCCGCCAACAGCTCGCTCCGGATACCGATGAGCCCTCTCGACGGTAGACGAAACTCGAGACGCACTCGGCCGGAGCCGTTATTGACCATGTGCGTCATCTGGCCTTTGCGGATTCCGAGCTTTTCGACGACGACCCCTTGATAGGGCTCGGCAACGTCGACGAGCAAGATCTCGAACGGCTCTTTCTTCTGGCCGTCGACTTCGCGGGTCAGCACTTCCGGATTCGCCAGGGCCAGCTCGTAGCCTTCGCGGCGCATGGTCTCGACGAGGATGGCGAGCTGAAGCTCACCCCGGCCGAAGACTCGAAACGCGTCAGCGGAGTCCGTCGGCTCCACCGTGAGAGACACATTGGTCAAGAGCTCTCTTTGCAGCCGCTCCGAGATTTTTCGAGACGTCACGTGCTCACCTTCGAGGCCCGCAAAGGGCGACGCGTTGACGGAGAGCACCATGGAGATCGTCGGCTCGTCGATGCGAAGCCTGGGGAGAGGTTTCGGGGCCTCGGCGGAGGTGATGCTGTCACCGATCGCGATCCCTTCGACACCGGCGATACAAACGATGTCCCCGGCGCCGGCCTCTTCCACGGGCACGCGCTCGAGACCTCGAAATGTGAACAGCTTCGTGATCTTGGTCTTCTCGACGACGTCGTCCACCTTGACGACACCCACGACCTCGTTCACGGAGATCCGTCCATGCGAGATCCGTCCGATCGCGATCCGTCCAAGATACTCGCTGTAGTCCAAGTTCGAGACCATGAGCTGGAGCGTCTTGTCGGCATCGCCGGAAGGAGCCGGAAGGTGCTCGAGCACCGCGTCGAACAGCAGTCGTAAATCGCTGTCCTCGCCGTCCGGCGTAAGCCGCACGATACCTGCTCGAGCGTTCGAATAGAGAATCGGGAAGTCGAGCTGCTCTTCGGACGCATCGAGATCGATGAACAGATCGAAGACCTCGTTGACGACTTCTTGAGCGCGGGCATCGGCGCGATCGATCTTGTTGACGACGAGCAGGAGCGGCAGCTTCAGCGCGAGGGCCTTGGAGAGCACGTAGCGGGTTTGGGGCAAAGGCCCTTCACTCGCATCAACCAAGAGCATAACCCCGTCGACCATGCTCAGTGCGCGCTCGACCTCTCCGCCGAAATCCGCATGGCCGGGGGTGTCCACGATATTGACTTTGACGCCGTGGTAGTCGATCGCGGTGTTTTTGGCCAAGATCGTGATTCCACGCTCCCGCTCGAGATCCCCCGAGTCGAGCACGCGTTCCCGCACCGCTTCATTGGCACGAAACACTCCGCTTTGATGAAGGAGCGCGTCGACGAGCGTCGTTTTGCCGTGGTCGACGTGGGCGATGATGGCGATGTTTCTGATGTTGTCAGTGGAGTGCACGAAGCCGTCATTATGGCACGCGGCGCAGGCGTCCACTGCTGCGAGCCCAAATTGATACAATTCTGGCGTGTCCCGTCTTCTAGTCCTGCTGCTCGTCGGGCTCACTCAGCAGGGAGACGACCCCGAGCCGTGTCTCCCCTGTGGAGGACCCTCGGCCGCGGGCGTGACGGCCGTGCGCGCCAAGCTTCAAGACGCGTTCGGGCGCTCGATGACCACCGCACAATGTGACGGCCACCTCGATCGGTGTCGCGCGATCGAAGCCCTCCTCGAAGAGGCGTTCGAAGCGCTGAGAGAGGCCGTAGCCAAAGGAGAAGCAGGAGGGGCGATCGATTGTGTGACCTGTGATCCCCGGCCTCATTTATTTCCTTTGTACGATAGCTTCGAGGCGGTCGCGGACTTACTCGTCGCGCGCGGATACGACGAGTTCACCGGGAAGCTAGGCCGGATGCGACAAGACCTCGAGCTGTGGCGGGGCTATTCGTGCTGCGGTGAGTCGACATCCAGACGTCCACGACGCAATCGAGAAATGGACGCGCGGGCCGCGTTGAACGATAAGTGCGGAGCGACGTTCGAGCGCAACCGACAGGGGCTCCGCCAAGTCGTGCGGATGCCGGACGATCGAGACGGCTGTTATCAATCGAGAGCTTGCCGTGAAGCCACGCAGTATAACGGTCAATTCCTGGAAGCCGGATTCTGGAGCTATGACGGCGAGTATTGGTACATCTGGTCGGATCGCAAAACCCCGAGAGGAGATTGGACGACCTGCAGTCCCTGATATCTAGACTCTCGCAGCTGCAGCCGTCGCAAAAACTGAGGTCTTCGACTAATCCTGGATCCCCGACATCCATCGTAGCGTCCTCATCCCGATTGGATCCCAGCAATGAGCACCGAACCACCTTTCATACGTTCTATTCTCCACCCATCTGATCTCTCCGCTTCGAGCCGCCATGCCTTCGCGCACGCGTTGGCGACCGCGGTACGCAATCGAACCAAGCTCACGGTGTTGCACTCACGCGCGAGCCCCCCGGATAAGAAGACCTGGTCGAGCTTTCCGGGGATCCGCGACACGCTCACCCGATGGGGGCTCCTCGAGTCGGGAAGCCCCCGCACCGCCGTCGAATCGAAGCTCGGCGTCCATGTGGACAAAGTGACCGTCAGGAGCTCGAACGCGGCGTCGGCCATTCTCGACTATGTCGAGAGTTATGAGACCGACCTGATCGTCGTCGCGACCGCGGCGCGCGGCGGGATGGCCCGGTGGCTTCAGCCCTCGGTCGCGGAGAAAACGGCGCGGGACTCTCGGACGATGACTCTTTTCATTCCCGACGAGACGCGAGGGTTCATCTCGCCGATCGACGGCACCAATCGGCTTCACCGGATTCTCGTTCCGGTCGATACCAAGCCGCGCCCCGACCGAGCGGTTCGAGTCGCGTCTCGCGCCGCCGAGTCTTTTGGCGGGCAGAGTGTGGCCATCGACTTGCTCCATGTCGGCAAGCGATTTCCTCATTTTCATGCTTCCGATGACGACAGGTGGGATTGGGAGGCGCTGACGCGGCCGGGTGACCCGGTCGAGCGCATCGTCGAGACGGCGGCGATCCGGAAATCGGATTTGATCGTCATGGTGACCGAAGGACATTCCAGTTTTCTCGACGCGGTCCGTGGCAACACGACCGAGCAAGTATTGAGAAAATCTCCGTGCCCGATCCTTGCCGTCCCCGCTCGCTAGAGGAGCGCTATTTGGGAGTGAGGGTCTTGACGTAGGCGAGCGCACGCTCGACCCACGCCTTCAGATCTTCGTCGGCGCGGTAACCGCGAGGGGTCACGTAGATCATCGAAGACATCGGCGTCCCGGTGAAGTCCATCTCCTTGGTGTGACGCTCCCGAATCGCTTCATCGACGCCTTCCTTCCCCAGTCTGAGAACCAGATTGTCCGCATTGACTCCGCAACACATATGGCCTCTCCACATGAAGCAGACTCCGCCGAACATCTTGCGCTCAGAAACGCCCTTGCGTCTCGCGAGGATCGCTCTGAGTCTAGTCACGAGCTTTTCGTCATAAGCCACGGCCGGTGTCTCCTCTCTTCTGGCGGGAGCATAGCGAATCGCCGCGCCGCTCTGCTAACGTGGGCTCACTATGTCGAGCTACACACCTGGCCCGTGGCGTATCGGATTCGAAGACGGCACCGGATGGATGGATGACGAAGACGGCGGCTGGATCATCGGCGCGGATGAGGAGGTCGTCGTCGCCGGGGGGAATCACGATGGCCTCAAATACGGAGTGCTCGATGAGCACAACGGCTTGCTCATCGCGGCGACCCCCGACTTGCTGAACGCAGCCGAGCGAGCTTACGCGCTGTTGAGACTCCAAGCTGAAAAACGCGCCGCGCAAGCGGGGTCGAGCGAAGTGGACGGGTTTCTCGAGCCGGAGGCGGTCTTGTTGCAAGAAGTCCTCGAGCGAGCCGTGCGGCCCGAGCCCAAAAAGACTACCCCGGAATAGAAAAAGCCCCGTCGCCTGCGAGAGACGACGGGGCGAAAGTCTTTAGATTCAGACTACGTCTACTACAGGGGCTTTACGTTGGCCGCCTGAGGTCCTTTCGGACCCTGGGTGATTTCGAACTCAACGCGTTCGCCCTCTTGGAGCGATTTGAAGCCCGTGCCGACGATAGCCGAGTGGTGGACGAAAACGTCAGGACCGTCTTCACGCTGGATGAAGCCAAATCCTTTGCTGTCATTGAACCACTTTACCGTACCTTCTGCCATGCCAGGTCTACCTCCTTTCCTCGATATTTGACCCGACCGAAGTCGGGGTATTGTGTAGACCTCGCGCTGGCAACAACAAACAAAATCTCGAGTCCAAATGAATGTTCCCGTGATCCACTGCTGGTACAGGTAGAGAACAACTACACTCTACAAATGAGACCCTACCGCGGTATTGTCCATCTGTCAAAGGGCTTCCCGGGTATTTGCAAGGTGTGAATCGGGACCTCATGATGGGCTCCGTGGTGCCTGAATCGCAGATCGTCATCATCGATCTCGGCGCGAGCGCGGACGAGATCGCACCAGCGCTCCAACGCGCCTGTCACGATCTCGGATTTTTCTACCTCGTCGGAACGGGCATCGACTTTCGTTTGACGGAAGAGCTCGAAACGCTCAGCCGCGAGTTCTTCGCCCGGCCTCTCTCGGAGAAGCTGCTCTCAGGGATGGCACACGGCGGCCGAGCATGGCGCGGCTACTTCCCAGTCGGCGGGGAGTTGACCTCCGGCGAGCCGGACGCGAAGGAAGGTCTGTATTTCGGAGCCGAGCTTTCCGAGCACCACCCCAAAGTCGTTGCCCGAGTACCACTTCACGGCAGAAATGTGTTTCCGGAGAACGTCCCGGGCTTCAGAGAGGTCGTGCTTGAATACATCGATGCGATGACGGCGCTCGGCCACCGGTTGATGGAGGCGCTGTCGATGAGCCTCGGTCTCGCGCCCACCTATCTCCACCAACATTTCACTTCGGACCCACTCGTTTTGTTTCGGATCTTCAATTATCCCCCGCTTGGAGATAGGTCCGAAGCGTGGAGCGTCGGCGAACATACGGATTACGGACTCCTCACGATCCTCCTGCAAGACGATAGTGGAGGCTTGCAGGTCCGGACCCGCTCGGGCTGGGTGGACGCACCACCGATCCCCGGCGCGTTCGTCTGCAATCTCGGCGACATGCTCGAGCGCATGACCGGGGGGCATTACCGCTCGACGCCTCATCGCGTGCGGAACGTGAGAGAGCGCGATCGTCTCTCGTTCCCGTTCTTTTTCGATCCCGGCTGGGACGCGAAAGTCGCGGCGATCGAGCCGAGAGACGTCGCGAAAGACGACGGGTCTTCGCGCTGGGATAAGACGAGCGTCCATACGTTCACCGGCACCTACGGGGAGTATCTGCTCGGCAAAGTGTCGCGGGTCTTTCCCGATCTGCGGGACGAAGTCTTGTAGTGGGCGGGGGTACGGGCGTCGAGTGTCAGCGGACCGTGAGATCGAGCTTCGAGTGAGAGAGGGCTATCACCTCGCCCGAACGCTCTCCGCGCTACGCATGGGCGCCTACGATCCGAGCTTTCGCATCGAGGCGCCGCGCGCGATCCTCGCCAGACAAACCCCTGACGGGCCCGTGTCCGTGGCGATCGAGCCGCACGAGAACACTGTGCGCGCAAGCATCTATGGACCGGGAGCGGATTGGATGGCCCCCCGCCTCCACGGGCTGTGCGGGCTCGATGACGCGCCCGAGCTCTTCGAACCGCGCGACGCCGTGGTGTCGCGATTGTGGCGAAAGTTCTCCGGGATGCATCTGCCGCGCACGCCGCTCGTTTATGACCGCGTCGTGCAGATCGTGTTGTTGCAGCTCGTGACCTGGGTCGAGGCGTGCCGCGGGTGGGGACGGCTCGTACGCGCGAAGGGTGCACCGGCGCCGGGGCCGTTCGACTTGTTCGTGCCTCCGAGCGCGGAGACCCTGGCCGCGACCGCGGTGTTCGAGCTCACCGCGATGGGCATTCGGCCCAAGCAAGGTCAGACGATTCAAAGGCTCGCGAAGCGAGCTGCGCGACTCGAACGCGCCGCGTCCGACGGCGTCGAGCGTTTCTCGGATATGCTCGCGCACCTACCGGGAATCGGCCCGTGGACGATTGCCTACGCGCGCGGGAGCGCCCTCGGCGATCCGGACGCAGTGCTCTTGGGTGACTACGGCCTCCCGCATTCGGTAGCCTACGTCCTGGCGCGAGAGGCGCGCGGGTCCGACGACCGGATGCTCGAGCTTCTCGAGCCGTACCGCGGGCATCGGTTTCGAGTGATACGTCTCATATGGTCGAACGGCGTGTTCGCGCCTCGGCGCGGACCGCGAGGGGGAGGGGAATGAAGACGACAGCGATGAAGATTCTGGGTTGCGTGCTCGCGCTCTTTGCGACAGCGGTACCGTTCGCCTCGGTGACGGGAGACGTGCAGGTCGACGCAGCGGACGTGTCGTGGGATGCACAGCCGAACCTTCCGGACGAGCTCAAAGCGGTGGTTCGCTGGAAGACGCTGATTGGCGGAGAAGACGTCCCTCACTCGGAGTTCTTCTTCGGCGAGCTCGAGCTCGCGCCGGGCGCGATCTACCCTGGACACCTCCACCCGGCACCCGAGATGTACTACGTCCTCGAAGGTCGCATCGAGTGGACCGTCGGGGACGAGACGTTCATCGCCGAGCCGGGTACTGCCCTCTATACGGCGCCGAGCACGGTGCACCGCATGGTGAACTTGGGTGACGGTATCGCCCGCGCCGTGTGGGCTTGGTGGGCTCCCGGAGGAGACACGAGTGTGATGGGCCCCGGCTATCGCATCACCGAGACCTTGCCGAGCCAACCCGCATCCGCGCGGTTTCCCGATGCTCGCTGATATCGAAGCGATCCGAAGCGAATTTCCGGCGCTCGCCCGCTGGACCCATTTCGCGATCGCTCACAAAGCGCCTCTGCCTCGCCGCGCCGAGACAGCGTTCTCCGACTTCGCGAACGACTTCGTCGAGCACGCCGGAGAGAACGTCTTCTCGATGGATCGCATCGAGGAGGCGAGGTCCAGCCTCGGCGCTCTCGTCGGCGCGGCACCGGAGACCCTTGCCTTCATCAAGAACACCTCGGAAGGCGTCAATCTGGTCGCCGCGGGTCTGAGGCTGTCGCCGGGAGACCAAGTTCTCGTCAGCGAGCTGGAGCACGAGGCGAACTTGTTGCCGTGGAGGCGGCTCGAAGCGACCGGCATCGAGCTAGTCATCGTTTCGGGCGGCTCCGAGGAGCTCCTGGACCGGATCGGAAACAAGACCCGCGTGGTGGCAGCGTCCTGGGTGACCTATGGCGCGGGGTATCGTTTCGACATCGAGACTCTGGCGAAAGCCTGCCGCGCACAAGACGCTCTCTTGGTCGTGGACGGTATCCAAGGGGTCGGCGTCTTGAGCACGCCCCTTCGTGACCTCGGCGCGGATGTCGTCACTTGCGGCGGACACAAAGGCCTGCTCGGGCTCGCCGGCGCGGGTTTTCTCTACTGTCGGGAGCCTGCCGTCGAGCGCATCGAGCCCGTCTACACGGCCAAGTTCAGCTACGAGCACACAGACAAGTGGAGCAGCCCGATGAAGCTGCGAACGGATGCTCGCCGCTTCGAGTATGGAAATCCCAACTTTCTGGGGATCGCGGTCCTGAAGCGCTCGGCGGAGTTCCTGACGGAGCTGGGCCTCGACGCCATCGAGGCTCGCATCCGCCTGCTGACGACACGCCTCTTGAACCACTTGATCGCAGCTGGTCTCGATATCGCCACGCCGCTCGAGTGGGAGAAACGGGCCGGGATCGTGAGCTTGTCTTGGGACTCCCCGTCGAAGGCCGTACGTAAGCTCCGCGAACGCTCGATTCTCGTGAGCGCGAAGGACGAGAGCCTTCTTCGAATCGCCTGTCATTTCTACAACACGGAAGAAGAGGTCGACCGGTTGGCCGAAGAGCTCACCGCCTGCCGCTGACCTTTATCCACTTCGTCGAGAAACAATCGTTGCCGGGGGGGTATTTTCCCCACGGGCGCGGACAGGAAGGCGTCGAGGATCCAAGAAAAATCGACGCTTCAGCCTTGGCGTCTCGTTTGCATGTAGCTTCTAAAAGCCATGACGACTGCGCCAGCCTCTTTCGACGGCAGCATCAAACCCGCGGTTTTACCCCGTGTGGTGCGAGATCTGTGGCGCGCGCGAGCGACGGGTGTTCTCGATTTACGGAAACGGGACATCGGAAGGCTCCTCGTGTTCCAAAAAGGAAACATCGTCTTCGCGGCGACCAATCAAAAGAACGAGCGTCTCGGCGAACGTCTCGTCCGCGCGGGTAAGCTCAAACGCTCCGATCTCGACTTGGCGTTTCGCGTCATGGAACGCTCCAATGAGCGGATCGGCCGGACGGTCGTCGACCTCGGTTGGCTCAGTCCGATGGAAATGCAGCGCTTCGTCGCCACCCAGATTCAGGACATCGTCTACTCGGTGTTCAGCTGGAACGAAGGACACTATCGATTCGAGCCCTCGGAGTCAGACGTCACCGAGGAGCTTCCCCTTCAGATCAAGACGGCGGAGGTCATTCACGAAGGGGCGCGGCGCATTAGTGATTTCGATGCCATTTGTGCCGGCATTGGCCGGCGGGATCGCGCGCTCGCGTTTTCCGGGGGCAAGAAGCTCAGCATCCCGGTAACTCTCGACGACGGACACATCCTCTCTAAAGTGGACGGCATCCGAACCATCGACGAGATTGTTGCGGCTTCGCCGCTGAGCGAAGAAGACTCCTTGCGGCGCGTCTACGCTCTACTCCTGGCGGAGGTGTTGATCGCGCGAAACCCGGATGGATCGGTCGACAGCGGCGATGATGCGACCGCTTCGGTCAGGAGTCGCGAGCGTCAGTTCCGAGGGTCGGTAAAAGCACGTCACGCGGCGCTGCCTCTCGGTGACCTGTACGATCGCCTCGGTGTCGACTTCGGTGCGTCGGAGGGCCAGATTCGAGACGGCTTCGAAGGCGCGATGGCCGCACTCGAGCCCGAAGTGGCTTACCGGCGAGACGTCGCCGATCTAGAAGAGCTCTTGACGACTCTCAAGATCAAGATCCGAGAAGCCTACGAGATCTTGAGCGTCAGCGAGACACGAGCGCGGTATGATCGCGAGTTCGCGCATGCGGCACCCGGCTCCACCCTCGCGGGAGAGCCCGGGAGTCTGACCGAGGACACCGCCGCGGCGACCGAGGACGACGAGAGCGCACGCGCGGAGCTCGAATATCTCGAAGCCCAACGGCTGTTCGACAACGGAGACTATTTCGACGCCGTCGCGGCGTTGAGTGTCGCCGTGCGGCTGGACCCAGATAATGGGTATTACCATCGTCAACTCGGTCTTTGGCTCTCGCAAAACCCGGGCTGCTGGGACACCGCGGAGGTGCATCTCGAAAAAGCGATCGCCATCGACGCAGAGGATGTCGAAGCACGCCTCGGCCTCGCGGAGTTGCACGAAGACTCAGAGGAGAGCGATCGAGCCGACCAGCTATACCGAGAGGTACTTCGAATAGAACCGTCGAACATCACGGCCCGTGAGAAGCTCGCGTCCCACGCGAGCTGAGCATCGAGTCCCGGACACGCGCCCGGCGGGATGAGGTGATGGGCTGCTAGAATCCGTTTCTTGACGTCAACCAGCGAGCCTCGCTCGACGGGCTACCGCGACCTCGTCCGCCGAAATCCCAACTTCCGCAACCTGTGGTTCGGACAGATCGTCAGTCTCTTCGGAGACTGGTTCAATCTCATCGCCTCGGCTTCGCTCGTCGGACTTCTGACCGGCTCAGGCATTGCCGTCGGTGGTCTGTTCGTCGTTCGGATGCTGGCACCGTTTCTGATTAGCCCCTTCGCGGGGGTCGCCTCCGACCGCTACAACCGTAGAACGATTCTGATCACGACCGATGTCGTGCGCGCGGTGGTCGTGCTCGGTTTCCTGTGGGTGCGCTCGACGGAAACACTGTGGCTGTTCTACTCACTCACGTTCATTCAGCTCGCGATGCATGGAGTGTTCTATCCGACCCGCAACGCGATCCTGCCCGACATCGTGGCGCCTGAAGATATCGGTACGGCCAATGCGATCACCGGAGCGACGTGGTCGGTGATGCTCGCTTTCGGAGCGGCCGCAGGCGGTTTGGTCGCAGGCGGCTGGGGAATCTATCCCGCGTTCATCATCGATTCCGCAACCTTTCTGTTGTCGTTGTTCTTCATCACTCGGATCCGATACGAGCCCAAACGCGCACCGACGGGCGCAAAAGGTCTCGGGGTCGCGCTCGGCCAATACTTGGATGGACTTCGCTATCTCGCCCGCCATCGAAACGTACTCCTGATCGCCGTTCAAAAAGCGAGCTTGACGTTTTTCGTCGTCGGAGCGTTCGAGGTGATTCAAGTCGCGATGGCCAAAGAGCTCTTCGTCATCGGGGACGGGGGCGGTATAGGGCTCGGCATCATGTACGCCACTCTCGGCGTGGGCTCCGGCATCGGACCTCTCTTTTTTCGCGCTTTCACGGGAGATCGAGTGCGGCCGATGCGAGGCGCGATCGCGATGTCCTATGTCGCGATGGCGGTGGGCTTGTGGATCACCTCGACGCTTTCGAGCTTCGGCATCGTCTTGTTCGGCAGCTTCATTCGCGCGATGGGCGGCGGAACGTTGTGGGTGTTCTCGACCCAGCTCTTGCTCAACTTGGTCCCGGAGCACATCCGAGGCCGGGTCTTCGCGACCGAGTACGCATTCCTGACCTTGGCGATGGCGGTGAGCGCCGGACTCGCAGGCTGGTCCCTCGACCAGCTACCGAACGCTATCGCACTAACCCTTGGCTCCATGAGCGCGTTGATCCTGATACCCGGAGCCGTGTGGACGCTCTCTATCCTACGGGCTGGGAAAGCGTCCTAGAAAATGGACCAGGTCCATTTTTGATTGCTGCTTTCCCCTTGATTACAAAGGGGGTTTGCCCGCCGAAAATGGACCAGGTCCCAATTATTGTCAGATTTTTCTTGCGGTGGCGTAGAGGAAATTGGCTTTCTGGTCCTTGCGGCGGCTGCTCGATTCGGTCTTGGAGACGAGCTGCATTAGCTCGAAGCCGGCGGTCTCGATGAGTGCAGAGAGCTCCGGACCGGTGAAGTGGTGGGTCTCATACAGCGCGCAGCCGTCACTGTCGCGGGAGTAGTAGGTGTAGCGCTCGCCCGTCTCGGGGAAATCGTCTCGATAGAGCTTTTCGTAGGCTGGATTCACGTCATCCGAGACCTCGGACGCGGAGAGGTAGAGAAGGCCTCCGAGCTCGAGGGCGTCACGGGCGTTTTCGAGCAACGCCTCACGCTCGCCCGTCTTTCCAACCACTGAGAGGACGAGCTGGCAAACGACGGCTGAAAACGGAGCATCGTCGAGTCGCAGCCCCTTCGGCGACGCCAGATCACGGACGACGAACCGGCCGCCGCCACCAGAGCCCGACGCGTGCGCGATGGCGTCAGCGTTGATGTCGACCCCCACGACCGCGAACCCTCGCCGGGCCATCGTTCGGCTGACCCCGCCGGAGCCGCAGCCGAGGTCGAGCACCCTGGCCCCTTCGGGCAGTCGCTCCAGAAAGCTCTCGAGCTCGGAGAGATCCGATTTCGATGGGATGTTGGCAGGATCGTAGTCGGCCCAGGGGCTCGTCATCGGGCGCAGCCTAGCAGACCGCGCGGTTGCTTCGCAGCCTCAGGGGGAGTATTTTGATGGGTACTCCTTCGGCGCTCTCGCACGAAGGGCAGTACGATTCCTTGACACACACAAAAAGAAAGGACGGGCGTTTAC
>JAJCXL010000116.1 GCA_029263435.1 Acidobacteriota bacterium
GGAAGCGGCGGCATTGATGGACGAGCTCGAGCGGCTCGTCGCCGAGGATCGAGCGACGACGACGGGAGCTCCCGGTCCATCGATTGGGATCTTGTCGCCCTTTCGCGATCAGGTGGAGCATTTGCGCGAGCAAGTCGCGGCACGTATCGACCTCGACTCCATCGAGCGTCACGATCTTCTCATCGGAACCGCCTACGGCTTTCAAGGACAGGAAAGAGACCTGATGTTGCTGTCGTTCGCGGTCGATGGAAACAGTCATCCGATGTCGCTTCGTTACTTGAGCCAAGCCGATGTGTTCAACGTAGCGATCACGAGAGCCCGGAGCCATCAGACCGTGTTTACGACGCTTCCCGAGGACGCGGACCAGAAAGACACGGTATTGGCGCGCTATCTTCAATTCTTGACGAAGCAAGTCACCCCGACTGCAGCCTCTTCCGAGAGTAGCGATGCTTTCGTCGATGAGGTCGCCGAGCGACTGCGAATTCAAGGATTCCGGGTGTGGCCGCACTACCCCGTGGCGGGGACGGATGTCGATCTCATCGTCGAGAGGAGCGGGCGCTCGCTCGGGATCGACCTCATCGCCCGGCGTCAGGATTTTGGCGCTGCCTTGGAGCTCGAACGCTACCGAATGTTCGCGCGAGCAGGATTGGTGTTGTTCCCGCTTCCGCTCTCGAGTTGGCGTCTGGATCCCAACGCTTGTATCGCCGCGGTCGAGCAGCACGTTGCACTGGCCTGAGGGCTCCACTTAGTATCGAGTTTGTGCCCATCGCGGCGCGAAAGGAGAACCGAATGTCGTCCGCTCTCAAATCCGGGGCTTGGACCCTGTTGACAGTCGTCGCTTGTGGAGGCTCGAGCGACACTCCAGACGTCGTTCGGCTGGTGGATGCCTTTGCGAGCGCCTCGGTCGTGGGTACCGCGTCCAACGCAGAGGCCCCGGAAGCAAGCGAATGGCGTTTTGCCGAAGGCGAGCTCGCCGGCTTCGTCGCCGGGCCCGGCGTGAGTGGCCTCACCGTCGAGGACGGACGCCTGAGCGGACGCTCGAGCACCGACAACGCCGTGGTTCGGGTGGAGCGGCCCGCCGGTTTCGATGCGACCGACCTTCTGCACGCCTTCGAGATCCGGGTCAAAGTGTCCGACGGCGCAAATTTGTGGGTCGGCTTCAGCGGCAGCGACGAGCCCAATGTCGAGCGCATGGTCGAGCGCGCCAAGATCTTTCCGTGGCCGCTATCGACCCCCATCGTCTCCGGCGACGAACTGAGGACCTACACGATCTCCGCTGCCTCCGCGGCCCAAGCTTCCATCAAATCCGCAGACACGCGTCACATCTTCATTCGACCGACGGACGTTTCCGGCGCACGCTTCGAGATCGAATCGGTCCGCCTCATCTTTCGCAAGGAGCATCTCGCGAGCATCCCCGCCGGGGTGGGGTGGCACGGCCTCTCAGAGGTCTACCGCGAAACGATCGTGACCCGAGCTCCGGAAAGCGCCACCTTCTCTTTGAGCGTCCCGGAGCGAGCTTTTCTCGATCTCGCGATCGGCACGGTGGAAGACGGACCGGTGACGTTTCGAGTCTCGGCCAACGACGAAGTTCTCATCGAGCGGACGGTCACCACACCGAACCGGTGGGAGGAGGTTCCGATGGCCCTCGACGGGCTTTCGGGCCAAGTCTCTCTCGAGTTGAGCCTGCATTCGGATAAGCCGGGGGCGATCGGATTTTGGGGCGCACCGGCGCTTCGCAGCCGAGCCTCGAAAGACGAGAGTCGGCCCCGAGGCGTCATCGTCATCTTGATCGACACGTTGCGACGAGACCACCTCGAGGCCTATGGCTACGGCCGCGAGACGGCACCCCATGTAAACCGGCTCGCCGCCGAAGGCACGTTGTTCCGAGACGCGATCGCTCAAGGCGCGTGGACGAAGGTCTCCGTACCGTCGATGCTCTCCTCGACGTACCCAACCAGCAACGGGATCTACGAGTTCACGCACAAGCTGCCGGCATCCGCCGATACGATCGCGGAATCGTTTCGCGAGAACGGCTATGCGACCTGGGTCGCTTCGGCCAACGGATTCTCGGGCACGAGCACGAACTTGCATCAGGGCGTCGAAGTCCTGCACGAGAACGGCTCGCTCGTGTTTCCCGAAGGCCAACCCCGCGGGAAGTCTGCCCGGATTCTGGCAGACCGACTCCTGCCGTGGCTGGACACTCATAGCGAGATTCCTTTCTTCGTGTTCTTCCACGCTCTCGACCCCCATAGCGCCTACGAGCCTTACCGGCCCTACGACACCCTTTGGGCCGCACCGGACGGAAAGACCGCTCACGAGGAGCGGGTTGAGAAAGTGCGACCGTTCATCAAGAGCGACTTCATGAAACCGATGGGACTTCCTTTGCGCTCGGAGCTCGAGGAGGCCGGGGTCGATCCGGACGTTTTCGTCAATCACGAGATCGACTGGTACGACGGCTCGATCCGAGGCGCGGACGCCGAAGTGGGCCGAGTCTTGGAGCGGCTCCGAGACCTCGGACTCGAGGACGACACCCTCGTCGTGTTCCTGAGTGACCACGGAGAGGAGTTTCTCGATCATGGCGGCCACTTCCACGAAGAGAACGTGTATGGAGAGATGGTGAACGTGCCGCTGATTATGAGGTGGCCGGCGCGCATTCCCGCAGGCCTCGTCATCGAGCAGACCGTGCAAATGCTCGACGTCGGACCCACGCTTCTGGAGCTCGCAGGGATCACCAAGCCGGGGCTCATGCAGGGTGAAAGCCTCGCGGCGCTATTCGACGACCAAAGGCGCTGGACGCCGCGGCCTGCGATCTCCGAGTGGACCCGTCGCACGGATCAGAGAGAGCAAGACATGGTCGATGCCGTGAGCATCATCGACGGGGACTACAAGCTCGTACACAACATCCATCGGCCGGAAGGTTTCCCCGAGTTCGAGCTGTATCACCATCGAGACGATCCCCTCGACCAGAACGACATCGCCTCCGACCATCCCGAGATCGTCGAACAGCTGAGCCAGCAGCTGCAGGATTGGCAGAAGTGGGCGCAAGCGAGGGCCCTTCCCACCAATGCCGAGGCCACGGAGGGACTCGATTCGGAAGAGCTCGAGCGCCTGAGAAGCCTTGGCTACGTTCAGTGAGGGGGAGATGGTAGACGCATGACTAGAGCGCGCGGCAGGGCCGAGCGATGAAATCCGCGCACGTAAGAGAAGCCGTCGGGGCTCATCGAGACGAGCTCTACCAGCTCGCCAGCGATCTCGTTCGCGTTCCGAGCGTCACCGGCTCGGAGAACGATGCTCAGGAGCTCCTCGCCGCACGACTCCGCGACTGGGGTCTCGACGTCGATCTTTGGACGGTCTCGCCATCGATTCAATCGCATCGCGCCTATTGCGACGACGGGCTCCCGGTCGAGCGGAGCAACCTCGTCGCTCGATGGGGAGAGCCAGGCCCTCGTGCCGCGTTGATCCTCAACGGACATATCGACGTCGTCCCGCCGGGAGAGCGAAAAACGTGGAGCGACGAACCATTCGCGGGACGGATCCACGAGGGTGCCCTTCACGGGCGCGGTGCTTGCGACATGAAAGGCGGTCTCGCGGCGTGCTGTATCGCGGTGCGAGTGGCGATGTCTCTGGGGCTCGCGCCGAAACGCCCGATCCTCGTTCAGAGCGTCATCGGGGAGGAGACCGGCGGCCTCGGCACGCTCGCGGCTATCGAGCGCGGCTATCGGGCGGACGGCGCGGTCATCGCCGAGCCCACGAGCCTCCATGCGTGCCCGGTGCAAGCCGGAGCTCTCTCGTTTCGACTGCACGTCGAAGGCAAAGCCGCCCATGGAGCGATGCGTCGCTCCGGAGTCTCCGCGATCGAGAAATTCTGGCCGGTCTTTCACGCTCTCTCAGCCCTCGAGGAGAGCCGCCATCTCGGCTTCGACCACCCGATGTACGAAGAGACGGCGCTCCTCGCCCCTATCAGCATCGGCACTGTGCAAGCGGGAAACTGGCCATCCACTGTCGCCGAGGAGCTCATAGCCTCGGGTCGGTTCGGGATTTTTCCGGGTGAAGACGCCGCGGAAGCGAGGCAGGCTTTCGAAGCGTGCGTACGTGCGTCGTCGAGCGAAGACGGGTGGCTCTCCGATCACCCGGTGACGGTCGAGTGGTTCGAGGGCCAGTTCGAGTCCGGCGAGACCGCCGAAGACGATCCACTGCTCGCATCGCTCTCTCGCTGTCACGAAGCGCTCGCGGGTCGTTCGCCGACAACCCATGGGGTCTCATACGGAAGCGACCTGCGCCTGTTCACCCGCTACGCCGACATGCCGGCGGTACTTTATGGCCCGGGCGACGTCGCGCTCGCCCACGCGGCGAACGAATGGCTGCCTCTCGACGAGCTCGAACAAGCGGCGAGCACTTACGTGCTGATGATCGCTGAAGCGCTGGATGCGTAGCGAAACGCAAAAAAAGGGACCAGGTCCTTTTTCCGCTTGGCACCTGATATCGATAGTTCCTTCTTTATCAATAATTTGGCGCGTCTCGACATTGAAACAAAAGGGACCAGGTCTCATTTCTCGGGGGCTAAATTTTTCGCCCGTCTCGGGGATCGTATTGGGGCTCGTGTTGTGCGGCCTCACGATCTCTTGTCAGCCGGCGCCGGGAAAGGAAGGCTCGCTCCTCCCTTTGACGGAGTGCCAGCTCCAATCGTCGGGGCTCACCAGGAGAATCAGCGCGGATTGTGGGGTGCTGAGCGTCCCCGAAGACCGGGACCACCCGGATGGACGACAGATCGATTTGAGAGTCGCCATCGTTCGCGCGGTCAGCCGCAACCCGAAGCCCGACCCGCTGTTCTTTCTCACCGGCGGCCCGGGGCAGGCAGCCACGGAAAGCTTCGTTCGGCTGGAAGATGCATTTCGCAGAATCCTCCGCGATCGCGACATCGTGCTCGTCGATCAACGGGGCACCGGCGCGTCGAACCCGCTTCGATGTCCCAAGCCCGACGATGAGGACTCCTCGTTTTGGATCCTCGACGAAGCGACGATTGTGTCGTGGGTGGAAGACTGCCTCTCCGAGCTCGATGCCGATCCGCGTTTTTACACCACCTCGATCGCCATGCAAGATCTCGACGACGTCCGCCAGGCTTTGGGCATCGACCAGCTGAACCTCTACGGGATCTCTTATGGGACTCGCGCCGCGCTCACTTATCTCCGTCGGTTCCCCGATCGTGTCCGGACGGTGATCCTGGACGGTGTCGCGCCGCCGCCCGAGGTATTGGGCGTCGACATCGCTCGAGACGCGCAAAGAGCTTTCGACATGATGGCCGAGCGATGCGCGTCGGACGAGCTGTGCCAAGAAACTTTTCCGCACTTCGCTCGCGATCTGGAACCGCTCATGCAGAAGCTCGAAGAGCCCGTCAGCGTTTCGCTTCGGCACCCGAGCACGGGCAAGAACATGAGCTTCGCGTTCGATCGCTCGAAGGCCGGCTTCGCGGTTCGGCTCTTGTCTTACTCCCAAGAGAGCGCGTCGATCGTGCCGCTTCTCTTGCGCTCGGCTGGAGAAGGCGACTGGCGTCCGCTCGCTGCTCAATATTTGATGACGCTCGACCAGCTCGACGACAGCATCGCGGACGGTATGGGTTTTTCCGTCGTCTGCGCCGAAGATTTTCCGTTCTTCGATCCGGATGAAGTGAGCCGAGCCAACGCCGGCACCTATTTGGGGGCGGGCGAAACGGACAATTTGGAAACGCTGTGCCCCCTGTGGCCGAAATCGCCCATTCCAGACGACTTCAAAGATCCCGTGCGCTCAGACGTGCCGGTATTGCTCTTGTCGGGTGAAGCCGACCCCGTGACGCCGCCGGAGAACGCCGAGCAAGCCTTAAGGACGCTGTCGAACAGCTTGCACCTCGTCGCCCCGGGCCAGGGACACATGGTCATCCATCGCGGGTGCATTCCCCGGATCGCCTCCGACTTCATCGAAGCCGGCGCCCTCGACGGACTCGACACCGGATGCGTCGATGACATCGCGCCTCAGCCATTCTTTCTCAGCTTTTCCGGCCCGCTCCCTTGATTGCTTTCGACGGTATCCACAAATCCTTCGGTGATGTCGTCGCGCTCGATGGCGTGAGCTTTCGCGCCGAGGATGGCAAGATCACCGGACTCCTCGGACCGAACGGAGCAGGCAAGACCACCGCACTTCGTATCCTCTATACGGTCATCGATCAGGATAGCGGGACGGCGACCGTCGACGGTTTCGATACCCACCGAGAACGTCAGCAAGTCCAAAAGCGCATCGGAGCCCTCCCTGACGCACACGGGCTCTACCCGCGGTTGAGCTCCCGTGAGAACATCCGCTATTTCGGCCAGCTCCACGGGTTGTCGGGTAGTGAGCTCGAAGGGAACATCGATGAGCTCATCGGTTTGCTCGATATGGCCGACATCGCGGACCGGCGCACCGAAGGCTTTTCGACCGGACAGCGCGTGAAGGTCGCGATCGCCCGAGCCCTCGTGCAAAAACCTCAAAACGTGCTACTCGACGAGCCGACGAGCGGTCTCGACGTTCCCTCGACCCGGGCGATGCGCGAGTTCATTCGAAGGCTTCGCGAAAGAGGGGTCTGCGTTCTTTTTTCGAGCCACATCATGCAGGAGGTCGCGGCGCTGTGCGACGAGATTCTCGTCATGTCGCGAGGGCGGCTGGTGGCAGGCGGAACCCCGGATGAGCTCCAACGACAAACCGGCAAGGAAACGCTCGAAGATGCTTTCGTCACCGCCATCGGCTCCGAAGAAGGGTTGTCCTGATGAAAGCGCCCTCTCGATTCCGGACCGTTTTCGCCAAGGAAGTCGTCGACAACCTACGTGATCGAAGAACCCTCGCGGCGGCGCTGTTCTACCCGCTCTTGGGGCCCGCCATGATTCTGTTGATGATCTATGCGGTCGGGCAGATAACCAAACGAGCCGAGGGGCCACTACAGCTTCCGGTCCGAGGGGCCGAGCATGCCCCCCACCTGATCGCTTTTCTCGAGCAGAATCACGTCGCGATCACCGACGCACCCGACTATCCCGAGCAGGCCGTGAGCGCGGGGGATGTCGATCTCGTGCTCGTCATCCCGGACGACTTCGCAACGTCCTTCTCCGCCGGTGAGCCGGCCTTCGTCCAGCTCATCATCGATGAGTCCAGAGACGAAGCCCGCACGAAGGTCCGACGCGCTGAGCTTCTTCTCTACGGCTACGGGCGCCAGATCGGAAGCTTGCGCCTTCGATTGCGAGGCGTGAACCCCTCGGTCGGTGATGCGGTCGTCGTCGACAGGGTCGATGTGTCCACCCCGCAAGGCCAAGCCGCCCGGATCCTGGGCATGGCCCCTTACTTGATCCTCGTCTCACTGTTCGTGGGCGGGATGTATCTCGCGATCGACTCCACCGCCGGAGAAAGAGAACGAGGCTCGCTCGAGCCGCTGCTTATCAATCCGGTGAAACGCTCCGAGCTCGTGCTCGGAAAAGCCGCCGCGGTACTCGTGTTTACCACCGTCGCATTGGTCGAGACTCTCGTCGGGCTCGCGCTCATCCTCAACTACTTCCCACTGGAGCAATATATCGGAGCTCGGATGACGCTGCCGCCGTCAGCGCTCCTGTCCATCTTCCTCATCTGTCTTCCGCTCATGATCTTCGTCGTCGCGGTGCAAATGATGATCGCGAGCTACACGAAGAGCTTCAAAGAAGCACAGAACTACATCTCACTCATGCTCCTCATTCCGGCCATACCCGCGCTCATCATGGCCGTGCTGCCCGTCAAAGAATCGCTATGGTTGGTGCTTCTTCCGACGGTAGGCCAACAGCTGTTCATCAATCAGATCCTAAGAGGCGAGGCCGTCACCGGGTCCTACCTCGTCCTGGGCTCGGTCACGACATTGGGAGTGGGCATCGCGCTGCTCGTGATGGTCGCGAGGCGCTACCGCACCGAGGGTATTTTGTTTCGCTGAGCTCGGCCGATTCGATGCAACCATGGTAAATACCCCGACGGAGATGAAATGAATCGCAGCGAGCTCGCCGACATCCGCAGCCGTATCCGCACATTAGAGCAAGAGCTCGGCCGAGGCGTGCTCGGCCAAGAGGCATTGATCCGAGGGCTTCTCATCGGGCTCGTCGCCGACGGGCACGTCTTGATCGAAGGGGTCCCCGGCCTCGCGAAGACCCGCGCGGTCAACCTCCTCGCGCGCATTTGCGGGATGACTTTCAAGAGGCTGCAGTTCACGCCCGACCTTCTTCCCGCCGACGTCGTCGGCACCCGTATCTACAACCAGCAATCGGCCGAGTTCGAGATCGTGCGCGGACCGGTGTTTGCGCAGTTCGTCCTCGTCGACGAGATCAACCGTGCGCCCGCGAAAGTCCAGTCGGCACTGCTCGAGGTCATGCAGGAAAAGCAGGTGACGATAGGCAAGGAGACGATGCGGCTGGTGCTGCCGTTTTTGGTCTTCGCCACTCAGAACCCGATCGAGCAGGAGGGCACCTATCCTTTGCCCGAGGCTCAGCTCGACCGCTTCTTGCTCAAGCTCGTCGTTCCCTACCCGAGCCGGGAGCTCGAGCCCGCCATCGTGCGCCTCGTGCTCGAGGAGTCCCGGCTTCCGGAGCCCAAGGAAACGCTCGACGCGCAAGGCGTCCTGGCGCTCCAAGAGGCCTCCCGCGCGGTCTTCGTCGAAGACAAGCTCCTGCACTATGCAGCCGACCTCGTCCAGGCATCCCGATACCCCAAAGAGGCAGGCTTGACCCTCGCGCCCTACGTCGCATTCGGTGCTTCCCCGAGAGGCTCGATAGCCCTCGCGAAAGCGGCCGCCGCGAACGCACTGATCGAAGGCCGAGACGCCGCCACTCCCGATGACGTCAAGAAAGTCGCGCCCCACGTTCTCAGGCATCGCATCTTGCTTACCTACTACGCCGACGCCGAGAACATTCCGGTGGACCGGGTGGTCGCCGAGATCATGGACAGCGTTCCAGTGCCGTGAGCTCCCCTCATTCACCGTCCGGCGCGCAGCTGAGCGAGCTTCTACGTCTCGTTCACTTGCTCGAGCTCACCGCTCGAAAGAGTGCCGTGAACTGGCTCTCGGGTGGCTATCTCACGTCGATCCGCGGTGGGGGCCTCGTCTTTCACGAAGCGCGCAAATATGTGCACGGCGAGTCCTCCCGGCTCATCGACTGGAACATCACCGCCCGGCTCGGCGAGCCCTATGTGAAGGTGCATCATGATGAGAGACAGCGCGACGTAATGCTTCTCGTCGACGTGAGCCCGTCGATGCATACCGGGTTCCAGCGAAAGACCAAGCTGGAGTTCGCGCTCGAGCTCGCGGCGAGCTTGGCGGTGACGGCCATCGAGGCCGGCGATCGTCTCGGCTACGTGCTCTTCGCGGATCGGGTGCTTGCCGAAAGCAGGCCGCGGCAAGGCCGTAAGCAGCTACACAAGACGTTGGCGGCGCTCTTGAGCTGGACCCAACCTTGGACGGAGCCGGTCGCTCAAACGGACCCCCGGGTGGCTCTCCACGAGATCGCCAAGCACCGAAGGAGTCGGTTCGTGGTCTTCTTGGTG
>JAJCXL010000117.1 GCA_029263435.1 Acidobacteriota bacterium
GGAATCTCTTCGGTGTCGCTGCTGCCATCTCCCAGCAGGATGGTCGACTCGACCCACCAAGCGGTCAAGCTGTCCAAAGTCTTGGCGTCTCGCTTCCAGTCGATGATGTTTCCGGGCGCGGCACCGTCGCGCGTGCCCCCCACCGTGAGCTGGCTCTCGAACACGGTGACCAATCGTTCGGGCTGGGAATAGGGAAGAGGCCGGAGCACGACCGCGTCCAACACGCTGAAAAGAGCGGTGTTCGCGCCGATCCCTATCGCCAGAGTCGCGGAGGCGGCTAGGACGAAGAGTGGGTGAGCGCCCAAGGTGCGAAGGGCGTAGCGAAGATCCGAAAGCATCGAGTCCCATCTCCATTCTGCTCTAACGAGCGACAGCGCGTGGGGCACTGCTCCAGTGGCATGCCGAATCATGCCGAGCCCGGGTCGGACGCCGGCGGTGGCCTTCGTGTGATGCACCATCTCGGCTTCCCACTCTTGTCGGAAACGAGCGCGCATCCGTCTCGGGACCGAAAAGGACGCGGCCGTGACGACGAGCTTCCCGAGACTCAAGAGGAGAGTCCGCATTCTAGTGAGCTACCTTGACGGCTTTCGCCAAGGACCGGGCCAGATCGCGTGCTTCGGACAACGCGTCCTCGAGCGACTGCCGCCCGTCCGCAGTGATCTCGTAGTAACGCCTGGGAGGGCGCTTGTCCCGCCTCGCAACCGAAGCATTCTCCCACCGAGACCGGAGCAGCTTCGCTTTTTCGAGCTTGGCGAGCGCCGGGTACACGCTTCCGCTCGGAAGGGCGGTATGTTCCATGATGTCGAAGCCGTAGCCGGTACCGGAGGCAACGGCTTCGAGGACTTTGAGCTGGGCCTGACCGAGTCGTTTCATTATAGAGGCTCTACCTATGTAGAGACTCTAGCGTGGTCTCGCCGCGGAATCAAGGGAGAGAGCGCATCAAGAATAGGGGTGCTTCTCGCCGTTCGGCGGCATCCACATCGCCTCGATCAAGTCCCGCAGGTTCACACGGGTGTCGCCCCACTTGGGCTTGCCTTCCCACCCTTCGAGCGGGATCTCCTCCAGCGGCTTCGGGCTCGCAACCGGCGGCGGCACGTTCGGTATCTCCCAGCCACCGGGGTGCAGGAACCGAAGATCCCCGCTTTCTAACCGCTCGACACCATAATCCCCGTCGTGAACGAGATGATGGTGATGTGGACATAGGTTGCAGAGATTCGAGAGCTTGGTCTCGCCGCCGTTCGCCCAGAATGTGATGTGATGGCCGTGCACGAACTTGCTGGTACACCCCGGCCAGACGCATTTCGGGTCGCGAGCATCGAGCGCTCGACGGATCGCCACTGGTATCGTGCGAGATCGGCGTCCCACGTCGAGCACTGCGCCGGTCGGGTCGTGGCTCATCTCAACGATCGACGCATCGCACGCCAACCGCCTCGACGTTTCCGCGGAACCGCAGAGGCCTCCTTCCAGCGCGGACTGTCCGGGCTGCTCCGGGTCCGCGAGCACCTCTTGATCGACGTGGACGACCACCTGATAGCGGTCCGCTCCGCTGCCTGGGTCGAGTCCGGCCTGTAACGCGCTCCGGGCGATGAGCCCGAGCGCTTCGGCACGCCTTTGTGCCGCGGTGCGTGAGGTGTCATCACGGTAGAGCTCTTCACACGCCGCTTCGAGGGCCTTCACGAAGATGGCGCCGACCTCCGGCGGAAGCTTTCCCCTGATCACCGTCATGCCGTCATCGTCGACGTAGGTCGAAAGCGTCGCGTGGTCGTGGTGATACTTCGCCTGCTCTTTCTCCAGCTGAAGGTCGACTTTGCGCCACGCACGCACGATGCGCTCGACCTGACCCGCGGTGCCACCGAGAGCGATCTTCAAGAGCTGTCGTTCGTTCTCCGGTGTCGCCACGCGAGTCACCGCCCGCACTTTCGAATAGGAGATTTCCCCCGTGCTCATGGATTCGCTGATGCGCGGCAGATCCTTGAGTGCCCGCGCGACCCGAATCTTTTCCCGCGCGGCACCCCCGTCGAGACCGATACGCCAGGACAGCCAATGAGCACACGTCTTCGCCCCTTGCTGAGCCCAGCCGCCGCCCTCGTCGAACTCTCTGATCAGCACGAGGAGCTTGTAATCGGACGCTTGAAGCTGGGCAGAAAGCGTCGCGATCTCGTCGGCGACCTCATTGTTACGTAGATATTTGGCGGGATATGTCGGCTGATTCATGAGTGTATGTTAAGTGAAACAATAGCAAGAATCAAGCAAAAAAGGAACATAAATGGCTGTCGTTATAGGATGTTACGAGGTTGTACCCGCTGGCTGACAGCGCTGAGCGCTGCCCTTACCGAGACAGAAGCGCTTGCGCTTCGCGGTGGCCGTTTCGCTTCGCCCAGTCGAGGGCGGATCGGCCGTCGCGATCGACGGGGTCGCGCTTGGCGCCCGCTGAAAGCAAGGAGCGCATCGCATCGACCGCGCCTTTGGCCGCGGCGCAGATGAGTGACGTCTGGCCCGTAGCATCCCGCGCGTCGACCGCGGCTCCCAACTCGAGAGCCACGTCCACGATGGCGCGCACGTGACATCCCAGCAATAGCGCGCGGTCTTTGTCTCGTTGCCGTGCGCGGGCCTCGATCAGGACGCGGAGGGCCCACGGGCTCGCTTGCCGTGCGGCGAGAGTGATCGCGTTCTCCCCGGTCGTGCCGATGCCGGTGCCTTCGATGGTGGGATCCGCCCCGGCCTCGATGAGCCGGAGCAAGATCTCGAGCCGGCGCATCTGCACTGCCGCCATCAGAGGCGTCTGATAGTCCTCGGTGTCGAGCGCATCGACGTTCACGCCTTGGTCGATCAACGACGACACCGCGTCCAACTCGCCGTCGCGGATGGCGCCCGCGAGTAGCTCTTCCAGTCGTTCGCTCGCGCCCGCGGCTCGCAGCCGCTCGACGACGTCGGCGTGACCGGACGCTTTAGCGAGGGTGAGCGCGTCGATGCCTTCGTCGTCTTGGGCGGCTACGTTCGCTCCCGCCTCGATCAGCTTGGAGACGACGCCTAGCCGGCCGGAGCCTGCGGCAATCAAGAGGGGCGTGCGACCGAGCTCGTCCGTGACCTCTAGGTCCGTCCCGACGGAGAGGAGGACTTCGATCTGAGGCTCGTTTCCGTCTCGTACCGCGTCGAGAAGGCTCGGCTGAACGAGCACCGATAGACCGAGTAGCCAGTAACCGACAAACTGCATGACGGCCAGATCCTAGCACGCGCAAAGCTCGCTATAATCGCTGACGATGACCGATGAAAAGAACGAGCACAACCGAACCACCACTGCCTCTGGGCCGAGCTTTCCGGAGCCCAGCTACTCGGAACGCTGTCGAACTCTCCTTCACTTAGGCCGGGTGGGAACTCTCTCCACCATGTCCAAGAAAGTGCCCGATTGGCCGTTCGGCTCGGTCATGCCTTACGGACTCGACGCGAGCGGCGCGCCGACCTTCCTCGTCAGCACGATGGCCATGCACACCCAGAACTTGCTCGCGAACGACAAAGCGAGCTTGCTCGTGACCGAGCCGGGGGTCGCGTCGGATCCGCTTGGGGCCGGGCGGGTGACGCTGCTGGGTCACGTCAGCCGGACGCCGGATGAGACGCGAGACGACGTCCGCAAGCGCTACCTCGAGCGCTATGAGAACGCGTCGTATTGGGTCGATTTCAAAGACTTCGCGTTTTTTCAGATGGAGGTCGTCGACATCTACTTCGTCGGAGGCTTCGGCGTGATGGGTTGGGTCGAAGCGAGCGGCTACACGGACGCCGACCCGGATCCGCTCGCGGATGCGGCCTCGGGCATCATCGATCACATGAACGCCGATCACCAAGACGCGATGGCACTTCTCGCGAAAGGGTTTCACGAGGTCGACGGCACCGACGCGAAAATGACCGCAGTGGATCGTCTTGGATTTCACATGAGGCTCACGACGGAATCGGGTATCCGCGGCTTCAGGATCCCGTTCTCGAGAGAAGTCACGAATGGGACCGAGACCCGTGAAGTCCTCGTCGAGATGGTTCGAACCGAGCGTCAAGCGGGCAAGCCTGCTCTACTGGAGGATTGAATGAGGACCCTGTTCACGTTCATCGCCGTTCTCACGAGTACGCTCACCGCCGGATCAGATGAGGGCATGTGGACACTGGACAACTTTCCGACCCAGGCGATTGAAGAAAAATACGACGTCACCATCGACGCCGATTGGCTCCGCAAAGCTCAGCTCGCGACGACACGTCTCGAAGGTGGTTGCACCGGCTCGTTCGTGTCTCCAGACGGCTTGGTGCTGACGAACAACCACTGCGTCTGGGGTTGTGTGCGCGACAACAGCACCGCGGAGCGAAACCTGTCCGATGACGGTTTCCTCGCGTCGAACCGCTCCGAAGAGCTCTCCTGTGCGAGCGAGCAGATCTCCGTCTTGATCGAGACTGAAGATGTCACCGAGGCAGTACACGGCGCGACTCAGGGACTCGGGGACTCCGAAGCGGGCGCGGCTCGAAGGCGAAAGCTCACGGAGCTCGTCGCGTCGTGCGAGGACCAACACGGAGGCGAGCTCTCGTGTGAGACCGTCGACATGTATCAAGGCGGCCAGTACTTCCTCTACAAGTACAAACGCTACGAAGACGTGCGGCTCGTCTTCGCGCCCGAGCTCGACATCGCCGCCTTTGGTGGCGATCCCGACAACTTCAACTTTCCGCGTTACTGCCTCGATATGTCGTTTCTGCGGGTCTACGAAAACGGCGCACCTGCCTCGACTCCGAACTACCTAGAATGGCGCGAGGAAGGCGCTGCGGCCGGCGAGCCTGTCTTCGTCGCGGGTCACCCGGGCTCGACCGAGCGTCTACTGACGATGAGCGAGCTCGATCACCTCCAGGAAGTCGAGATCCCGCTATGGCTGTTGCGCTACTCCGAGCTACGAGGACGTTTGCTTCAGTGGCAGTACACGAGCCCGGAAGCCGCTCGGGTGGTGCAGCAACGGATTCTGGGGATCGAGAACGGTGTGAAGGTGCGTCGCAATCAACTCTTCGCGCTACTCGATGATGACTTGATGGCGGCCAAGGCCCAAGCGGAAACGGCGCTACGGGATGAAGTGCTCGCCGACCCCGAGCTTCGACGGGCCTATGGGGATGGTTGGGAGCTGATCGATGGCGCGATGCGTGTTTATCGCGGCATCTACCCCGAGTACCTGTTCTTGGAGCAAGGCGCGGCTTTCGTCGGCGAGCTGTTCGCGTGGGCGAGGGCGCTCGTTCGAGCCGCGGCGGAGCGAGAGCTCGCCAACGTTGACCGAATGCCCGGCTACACCGACCAAGCGTTGCCCCAGCTGCAGCAACGGCTTCTCGCGGACGTGCCGGTGAACGCCGAGTATCAAGAGCTGGGCCTGACCTTCTCTTTGGAGAAGATGCGGGAATGGCTCGGCCCGGATCACGTCGCGGTCAAGAAAGTTCTCGGACGTGAATCTCCCGCTGTCCTGGCGAAACGTCTCGCTCACGAGACCCGCGTGGGCGATGCCGCCTACAGACGCGAGCTTTGGGAAGGGGGCCTCGAGGCGGTCCAGGCGAGTGAAGACCCTCTCATCCAGCTCGCCCTTGTAATCGACCCCGACGCCCGTGCCGTGCGAAAGCGCTATCTCGACGAAGTCGAGGCGCCGAGAGATCGAGGGAGCGAGAAGTTAGCCGCTGCTCGGTTTCAGGTGCTCGGCACCGATATCTATCCGGATGCGACCTTTACCCTCCGCATCACCTATGGCGCGGTGGAGGGCTGGCTCGAAAACGGTGAGGACGTCGATCCATTCACTCGCATCGGCACCGCCTTCGAGCGCGCGACGGGAGAGCGTCCCTTCAAGCTTCCGAGCTCTTGGACCCGCGCGTCGAGCGCTCTCGACAAACAGACGCCTTTCAACTTCGTCGCGACGACGGACATCACCGGCGGGAACTCGGGGAGCCCGGTCCTCGACGCTTCGGGCCGCCTCGTCGGACTCGCTTTCGACGGCAACATTCACTCGATCGCGGGCGACTACGGCTTCAACCCGGCGAATAATCGCACCGTGGCGGTGCACCCGGCCGCGATGCTCGAAGCGCTCGAAAAGGTTTACTCCGCCCGACACCTCATCGACGAGCTGACCGCACGCCGATTCCCGTAGCGACTGCCGCGAACTGCGGCGGTTCCGGACGTCATAACTTACGATTGGCAATCGGCCGATCAGCTGGAATAGAATTTACGCCTGGGACAGAAGTTCCCCCCCATATTTCTGTTCGGCCAGGGATAAGGAGGGGCCCAATGTGCCTCAGGTTGTTGATTCTTCTCAGACGTTTCCGCCGCCTCGCGAGCGCTGCAACCTCGGTTGCCGGGGTGTGGTTGATTGCTTCCACGAGCGCGGCGCAGCCCGGACTGGGGATCGAGCACGATCCTCTCGAGTGCATCCCGATCTCCGACTTCGCGGCCTTCGACGCCGTCCTCGCACCACCCGACCAAGTAGAAACGTGTCGTCTTTTCTTCCGCTCTAATATTTCTCCGGACTTCTACTTCGTCGACATGTCGGTCACGCTCGAGGACGGGCTCTTTCGAGCGTATCTGCCGAAGCCCACCGCGGAGACCTCGAAGGTCGAGTACTACCTCGAGTGTCTCGCGACGGACTTCGCCAATGCGAGGACCATCGGCCATGAGGCCGAGGTCGTGGAGACCGCGGATGAGTGCCGTCGCCGGCGACCCGGGGCCGCGTATTTCGTCGGGGACAACCCTTCCATCGTCGTCGGCTCCTTGAATCCAGCCGCCTCGTTGAGCCCGCCGGCGGGCTTTTCTCTCGAGGGCCTCGCCGTGAGCGGGTCCGGCCTTTCGCGAGGCGCCGTCGTGGCAGCCGTTGGAGGCGCCGTGGTCGCCGGGATTACCGCGGGTGTCCTTGCGTCGGGAGACGATCCACCGGCGCCACTCAATGCGCCTCCCGTCATGCCGCCCCCGGTCGGTGTAACGCCGCCGCCTCGAACGCCGGTCAAAGCTTGTTTCGAGATGAACCCCGCGAGCGGTATGGTCGCCATCGGCGAGACCGTCGGCCTCGACGCGAGCTGTTCGTCGCCGTCCGATCTCATTTATACGTGGCAGCTCGGGGACGGGCGGACGAGAAACGGTGTCTTCACTCGGCCCACCTATCGCCAGCTCGGCTCGTTCGAAGTCAAGCTCTCAGTCCGAAGCATGAGCGACCCCTCGCAGAGTGACGAGACCACGATGCCGCTCCGGGTCGAGAACGCCGTGGCGGACTTGCAAGTTCAGAAATTCGCTCGTGCCATCTGCGGTGGCGATACCGAGAACATCGAGGTCCGGGTGAAGTCCACGAATAACGGGCCCAACACCGCGAAGAACGTCCTCCTTACGGACACGATCCCATCGGGTTACGCGATCGTCCAGAAGCCCGGACGCTGCGATGAGGTTGGTGGTGCCCTCAGTTGCAGGCTCGGCGACATGGAGAACGGCGAGATGCAAGAGCTCGTCTACGTGCTCACGTTCGCCTTCTTCTCCGAAGATCTCACCTTTCGTCGTCTCTCTCCGTTCCCTGCGGCCAGGATCTCGAGCGACACCGCCGATCCCGGGATCGGCAACAACGAGTCCGCGGTCGATTTCGGACCGCTGACTTGTTTCAGCGAAGAGTCTGAGCTTCGAACCGGCCCTCGCCCGATCGAGCTACGAACGACCCTGGAAGGTGCCACCACGGGCCGGGTTCAGGTCAATGGCAGGCAAACCGTCATGATCCCTGGCGGCGTGTCGTTGCGTGCACGAGTTCAGGGAACCGCGGGCACCAATCGATTCGAGGCTCAGGTCGCAGGCCAAGCAACGAGTGAAGGGTTCTGGACGTTCGGCTTCGGCCAGAGTCAAGGCTTCGTGCCCGGCACTCTCCGAGTCGAGTCGGGAGACGTTGTCTCTTTGTCTCCCGAGTCCGTCACGTTTCGCATCGGACGAGGTGTCGGCCCGCCCATGCGCTTTACCTTTGCCGTGGAGCGGTGATCTCTGTGCGATGATGGATCGATGGATCGCGCGAAGCCCAACCGACGTACCCATGGAATGCCCCGCCGCGGGGTGGACATCCTCCAAGATCCCTTGTTCAACAAAGGGACCGGCTTCACCGAAGCCGAGCGCGACTTGTTGCGGATCCGAGGGTTGGTACCGCCCGGGTGCTTCACCCAAGACGAGCAGCTCCAACGCATTCTCGAGAACTACGAAGGAAAGTCGTCCGACCTCGAGCGCTACATCTATCTCACCGCCCTACAAGATCGAAACGAAAGGTTGTTCTTCCGTGCGGTGATCGACAACATCGAGCAGATGATGCCCATCATCTATACGCCGACGGTGGGTGAGGCCAGCCGGCAGTTCGCGCATATATTTCGTCGACCCCGGGGCTTGTATGTGAGCGCCCCTGATCGCGGCCGGGTCGTGGACGTCCTGAGGAACTGGCCTCGCGCCAGTGTCCAGATCATCGTGGTCACGGATGGCGAGCGGATCTTGGGACTCGGAGACCTGGGCGCGAGCGGGATGGGTATCCCGGTGGGAAAGCTGGCACTCTATACCGCATGCGCCGGGATCGATCCTGCGGTTTGCCTCCCCGTGATGCTCGACGTCGGTACCGATAACGAGTCGATGCGCACGGACCCGCTCTATCTCGGTGTCCGTCAGAAACGCTTGCGCGGAAGTGAGTACCGCGAGCTCGTGGACGAATTCGTGATGGGCGTACAGGAAGTGTTTCCCGGAGCTCTCATCCAGTTCGAAGACTTCCTCACTCCCAACGCCTACGCCTTGTTGCACGCTTATCGCGATAAGGTGCTTTGCTTCAACGACGACATTCAAGGCACGGCCGCGGTCGTCCTCGCCGGCTTGGAAGCAGCGACCCGGATCACGAAGCAACCGCTTCGGGAGAATCGATTTCTCTTTCTCGGTGCCGGCTCCGCGGCGACGGGCATCGCGGATCTTCTCGTCCAAGCACTCGGGGTCGCCGGCATGTCGGTCGAGGACGCCCGAGCGCGCATGTGGTTCGTCGATGTGAACGGGCTCGTGGTGAAGAG
>JAJCXL010000118.1 GCA_029263435.1 Acidobacteriota bacterium
CGATCCGCGCTTCCGATGTCCGGGATGTCGCGCTCGATGATGTATCGCTTCATGAAGTCTCCTCGACTGGTGGGCTATCGTATGGCTTCGCGGCTTGTGGCGCAAACCTTCGATCACTACACTGAGCCGCCATGGAGGCCAGCTGGATCTCGATCGTGCCGCCGTTGTTGGCGGTGGTCCTCGCTTTCGTCACCCGTGAAGCGGCGACGAGTCTCGCGCTCGCTTGTCTCGCGGGGGTTTTGCTCATGGGGCAAGGTCTGCAGGGCTTTCCCGACCTCGTCACCCGCGCACTTGGCAACGAGAGCTTCGTGTGGGTGTGCTCGATCGAGCTCTGCGTCGGAGTCCTGGTCGCTTTCTTCCAGCGGAGCGGGGCGGTCCGGATGTTCACGGCGAAAGCCGGCACCTGGGCGACGAGCCGCAAGCAGGTCAGTGTCCTCGGGTGGGGCATGGGCCTTTTCATTTTTTTCAGCGATTACTTCAGCCCGCTCTTCGTCGGACCGGTCATGCGCGACCTTACTGACAAGTATCGGATCTCGCGCGAGAAGCTCGCCTATATCGCGGACTCGACCTCCGCGCCGCTCGTGCTGCTCATGCCTTTCAGCGGCTGGGCGGCTTACCTGATGGGTCTCACACCCGAAGAGCACGAGCCACTGTCGCTCTTCCTGCGCGCGATTCCTTATAACTTCTACGCCTATCTCGCGGTGCTCATGGTGCTTCTCATCTCGCTAGGCGTCATTCCCGAGTTCGGTCCGATGAAAGCCGCGGAACAGCGCGCGATGTCGACCGGCCAAGTGTTGAGGGACGGCGCGGTGCCCATGATGGGCCGTGAGCTGCTGGACCTGAAGCCCACGACGACGGGAAAGACGTCTTTGTTCTGGAACTTCGTGCTCCCGGTCGCCATCATCGTCGTCACGAACGTCGGTTCGTTTTTTATCAGAGGCGGCGCCGCCGTCCTCGAAAGCTTCATGCTGGCGGTCGCCGTTCTTGCGCTCATCCTCTGGATTCAGAAAGTCGATGACTGGAGCGGGATCATGTCGAGTGTTCATACGGGGATGAAAGGAGTCATGCCCGCCGTCGTTATCCTCGCGCTCGCCTATTGCATCAATGCCATCAGCAAGGACATGGGGACCGCTCACTATGTCATCTCCATCACCGAGGGCTTCTTGGCGCCGGCGCTCCTGCCGTTGCTGCTATTTCTCGTCAGCGGTGTGATCAGCTTCGCGACCGGGACGTCTTGGGGTACCTACGCGATCATGGTGCCCATCGCACTGCCGCTTGCGACTCAGTTCGGCGGCGGGCCTACGAGCACGCTCGTCGTCGCGTCGTTCGCCGCGGTGGCGGGAGGGGGCGTGTTCGGAGATCACGTGTCGCCGCTCTCCGACACGACAGTGCTGTCGTCTCTCGGGAGCGCGTCGGATCACATCGACCACGTCCGGACGCAACTGCCTTATGCCGCTTCGGTGGCCTTCGTCGCTTGCCTGCTCTATCTGTTTGTGGGCTGGATCGTCGCCCCCAGCTAAGCGTCAGCCCTTCTTACCGGCGGGTTTGAAGCAGGCATCGACGCTCCAGATCCCCGAACCTTTCACTGCGATGTAGAGGAACACGAAGGCGTAGACCACCGCCAGCTCTCCGCGGTTTTGGATGGGAAACAGGCCGCGCGACGCGTGGGACATGAAGTAGGCGACCGCCATTTGTCCGCTCGACAGAAACGCCGCGATGTCGGCTTTGAAGCCCACCGCGACGAAAAGTCCGCCCAACAGCTCGATGAGTCCCGCGAAGAACATCAGCGAGCCGACGGCGGCGGTTCCGCCGCTTTCTCCCATCCCGCCAAAGAGTCCGAGGATCTTTTGTCCGCCGTGCTGGAAGAACATGAGTCCGACCGCGATGCGCATCAGCGCGTAAACTTGAGGTGAGAGCTTGCCTAGCAATGCGACCATAGGCGGAGGGTAGTGGATCTCTCGCGCATGGCACAACCGCGTGGTCGACTCGCCGGCGTGCTAGACTTGCCGGATCGAACGAACTCCTATGTCCCTCGACACCGTACGCAATTTTTGCATCATCGCCCACATCGACCACGGCAAGTCCACTCTGGCGGATCGCCTGATCCAGCGTTGCGGCGGCGTCCCGGATCGAGAGTTTCGCGATCAGATCCTCGACTCGATGGATCTGGAGCGAGAGCGCGGCATCACCATCAAGAGCAACACCGTGACGCTGCTCTATAACGCCAAGGACGGTAAGCAGTATCAGCTTAATCTCATCGACACCCCCGGCCATGTCGATTTCTCTCACGAAGTCAGGCGTTCGCTCATGTCCTGCGAAGGAGCTCTGATTCTGGTGGACGCGTCGCAAGGGGTGGAGGCGCAGACAGTGGCGAATCTCTATCTCGCGATGGAGTACGACCTGACGCTGCTTCCTGTCATCAATAAGATCGATCTTCCCGCCTCGGATATCGAGCGGGCCCGAGAAGAGATTGACGCCGACCTCGGTCTCGATCCCTATGAGGCCGTGTGCGTTTCGGCGAAGCTCGGCCAAGGCGTCGATGAGCTGCTCGAATCGATTGTCGAAAAGCTCCCGCCTCCCGTGGGGAGCTCCGACGAGAAGCTCCAAGCGCTGATCTTCGATGCTCAGTACGACGCCTATCGCGGGGTGGTCGTCTTGTGCCGGGTCCGCGAGGGGACGATCCGCCCCGGCCAAGAGATCCGGTTGATGCATACGGGCAAGGAGTATGAAGTCGAAGAAGTCGGTCTTCTCCAGCTCAAGCGCGTCAAGAAGACTTCGCTAGAAGCGGGCTCGGTCGGTTACGTGATCGCGAACATCAAGACGATCCGAGACATCTCGATAGGCGATACGATCACCACGGTCGATCAACCCGCCGCCGAGCCTCTTCCCGGATATAAAGAGGCGAAACCGGTCGTGTTCTCCTCGGTCTATCCGATGTCGACCGACCAGTACGAAGAGCTCACGAAAGCACTCGACAAGCTCGCGCTGAACGACCCCGCGCTCACCTATGAGAAAGACTCTTCGGCCGCGCTCGGGTTCGGATTTCGGTGCGGCTTTCTCGGACTCTTGCATCTGGACGTCGTGCAAGAGCGTTTGCAGCGGGAGTACGGCTTGTCGCTTCTTCTCTCCGCCCCGTCGGTGCGTTATCGCATCACTCTGGAAGACGGAGAGACCATCGAGATCGACAACCCGAGCGATTTTCCGGACCCATCCAAGATTCAGAAAACCGAGGAGCCCTACATCAAAGCCGCGATCATGATTCCGGAGCGCTACGTCGGCGTGATCATGGAGCTTTGTCGAGATCGTCGCGGTGAGAGCTCGACGTTCACCTATCTCTCCGTTGGCAGGGTCGAGCTCACCTCGGAGCTTCCTCTTGCTGAAGTGCTTTTCGACTTTTACGACCGGCTGAAGACGGTGACGCAAGGCTACGGATCGTTCGACTACGAAATGCTCGACTATCGAGAGACGACCATCGTCAAGGTCGACATTCTGGTCAACTCGGAGAAGGTCGACGCGCTCTCGCAGCTCGTGCACGAGGACAAAGCGCGGGCGCGGGCGCTCCACTACTGCGATCGATTGGAAGAGACGATCCCGAAACAGCAGTTCAAGATCGCTATTCAAGGCGCTATCGGTGCCAAGATCATCGCGCGCGCGACGATCAACGCGTACCGAAAGGACGTGACCGCCAAGTGCTACGGCGGAGACATCTCTCGTAAACGCAAGCTCATCGAGAAGCAAAAAGAGGGCAAGAAGCGGATGAAGATGGTGGGGGCCGTGGAGATACCTCAATCGGCCTTCGTCGCCGTCCTCAAAACGGATGAGCAGTAGCC
>JAJCXL010000119.1 GCA_029263435.1 Acidobacteriota bacterium
AATCGCGCCGACATCCCAAATGAGCGGCGACAGAAACTGTGGCTCCAGCATCGGTAGGTACATCAGCTCGGGCCTGCCCAGATGCCACAAGATATTGCTGGAGCCCATCAAGAGCGCGACGACGGTGATGACTTCGGCGACGCGGGTGATCGGTCGGCGCCACTCCGCTCCTGTCAGACGGAGAATAGCGGAGATCAACGTTCCTGCATGGCTGATCCCGATGAAGAAGATGTAGTTCGTGATATACAGCCCCCAATAGACGGGCTGATTCATCGAGGCCTCGCCCAACCCGTGTTCGAGCTGTCGGAGCCAGAAAAAACCTCCTACGCCGATGAGGCTCACCAGGACGGTGACGACTACGTAGAAATAGGGGCCGGTCTCGACGACGTGCTTGAGCAGCGCGTCTTCGATCCGCCGATCACTCTCGGACGCTTCCACGCCACTCTCCTTGCTTCAGGTAGCACACCCGGGGTCCGGTACCGAGGTCTTCGAGTGGTAACTCCGCCCGGGGGCTTTCGAACAGCTCACGGACGTGCGCCTCTGGCGCGTCGAGGTCACCGAAGGTAATCGCTTGGGTAGGGCAGGATTGGGCGCAGGCCGGGCTCACTTCGCCGTCTTCGATCTCGCGTTGCTCCAGCTTCGCGGTCTCGCCGACACGACGGATGCGTTGCAAGCAGAACGTGCACTTTTCCATGATGCCTTTCCAGCGCACCGCGACGTCCGGGTTGATGGTTTGCTCGAGCGGCTGATCCCAGCTCGGCTCGGTCCAGTTGAAGAACCGAACCGTGTAAGGGCATGCGTGGGCACAAGCCCTGGTCCCGATGCAGCGAGGATGAATCTGAGCGTTCAGGCCTTCTTCGGACTCATAAGTCGCGGAGACCGGGCACACCTTGACACAAGGCGCGTCATTGCAATGGACGCAGAGAACGGGTTTGAAGCTCAAGCGAACCCGAGGAAACGTCCCTTCCACGTAGCGTTCGATGCGGAGCCACTCCGTCGTTCTACCCCTCGACGAGCTCTCCGGTCCGGCGACGGGCACGTTGTTCTCCGCCCGACAGGCGACGACGCACGCCTCACAGCCGGTGCACCGATCGAGATCTATCGCCATGCCCCACTGGGTCATGCAGACACCTTTCGTAACTCGACCGAGACGGGCCGGCTCGGATCCGCTCCCAGCAGTGAGAACACGTTGACTCCTCGCCCGCTGGCGTAGCGACCGTAGGACCAGTGCCCTTGACCCGCGGCTATGGCGACCACGTCCGGGTGGATTCCCGGCGTCACGAAGGCGGCGGCCTCGACGGAGCCGAGCTCAGAGCTCAGCTCGACGCGATCACCGTCTTTTATCCCTAACGTGCTCGCGCGCTTGACACCGATCTCGATGACGCTGCCCCAACGATTCCCGGTGACCGGATCCGCGAGCTCCTGCAAGAACGGAAGGTGCGCGCCTCTCCCGTCATTGAAAGCGAGCGACGGGTAAGCGTGGAGCGACAGCTCGAGAGATTCTTCCGCCGTGGTCATCAACCCTTCTAGCGGAAGCGGCGCTGTCTGACCGCTCGTCTCGTCGCGCTGCCACCACCCACCGCGATCTATCGCCTCGGACCAGCTCAGATCGAGACCGGCCCAGGCCTCACGCAAAGCATCTTCGTAAGATGCCCATGGAAAGCTCGCTTCATTCCCCGTGAGTCGTGACAGCTCGATAAGAATGTCTTGCATCGAACGGGTGTCATACAGCGGCCGCACCAGAAGCGGCGTGCTGAGGGTCGCGACGCTCGCCGGACCAAATGGCGGGGCGAGCGCGTCTTCGAAGCGCTCGAAGGACATCGACTCGGGGAGCATCAGGTCGCAAGCGGCGGCGGTCTCGTCCATGAAGCTCGATATCGCGATACGCAGCGGAATGCCGTCCAACCACTCTGCGAATCCGACCGACGGCGGTGCGCTGTAGAGAGGATTGGTGCCGTGCACGATCAAGAGCTCGGGCGCGTAGCCTGTCTCGATAGCGCTTTCGAGTGAGGTCTCCGGAGGGGCCGGCTCGGAGATCGCGGGCCAAGCTCGAAACGGCGGCGGTGCAACCGTGGGCTCGGTGGCACCCAACAGCGTATTCAATTGTCGGACCGCGTGAGCGAGCGCGCCTCCCTGTACGGTGATAGCTATTGCGGGCGAATGTGCGGCCAATTCCCGCGCGAGCCGACGGGCCTCCGGCCTGGGCTCCACGTGGGCGATGCTTTCTGCGAACGCCTCGAAGCCCGGCAGCACGCGTGCTGAGTCCGGCCCGTCCTCGATGAGAGCTTTGGCGAGCTCCGCGGCGAGCGCGATCGACCCGCCAGGGCGCACCGGCACCCACTCGTCCGCGTTCGCCGCGGTCAATGACAGACGCGGACCTATCATCACGAACTTGGCGCGTCGCCCGGGACGGCCTTGCTTGGCCTCGGCGAGGCTCCTCGCGAACCCGACGGGAGAGGGACCGGACTCCAGCAGCTCCGCCTCGAAAGAGATGATGTAGTTGCATTCCGCGAGGTCGAAAGGAAGCCCCGCGCCGCCTTCGTACGAGAACGGCGCGTGCACCAGATGGTGATCTCCTCGATGCGCGGCGACGAAACGTCGAATTATCTCTTTCTTATGTCCGGTGGTCGTACCACTCAGAAATGCGAGGCCGCCCTCCTGGTCGTCGAGCGTTCGGGCGATTCGTTGATAGGCGTCGTCCCACGAGATGGCTTCGAAGCTCCCGTCGGCGGACTTGAGCATCGGTTCTCGAAGCCTGTCCGGGTGGTACATCGCCTGAGGAAGCGCTTGGCCCTTCGCGCAGGCCCCGCCTCGACTGACTGGATGATCCTCGAGGCCCTCAATCTTTACCAAGCGGCCGTCGATCTTTCGCACTTCGATCCCGCAAGCCGCACCGCACCCGTGGCATGTCGAACGGAGCCACGTCTCCTGACCCGGGACGAACGTCTCTTCCGGGATCAAGATGGGGATGATCTGATTCGAGCCCGGCGTGCAGGCGTCGAGGGCGAGACCGGCCGTAGCCGCGAAAACGCTGCCGGTCAGAAAGTCGCGTCTCTCCATCGTCTACTTGTGACAGGCGACGCAGTCGACGGTTTGCCCGCGCTGTTCGTGACACGCGATGCAAGTCTCCATCTCCACGGCCTCGTGACGCTCGGCCCGCAGGCTGGTCCCGATCTCGCCGTGACATTCCGAGCACGCGACATCGGCGCGCACGTGCCACTGATGGGGGAAGTATGCGAAGTCCGGTACTTCGTAGAGACGGACCCATGGGATCACTTCGTCCTTGTCGACGTACTCCATGAGAGTCTGGGTCGCGGGGCTATCTTGGGCCATCGCGGAATGACAAGTGCCGCAAAGCTCGGTGGTGGGCAAGCCGGCGGCAGAGCTGCGAGCGACGTTCTCGTGGCAAAACGCGCACTCGATCTGGTTCTCCGTATGCGCGCGGTGTGGAAAGGCGATCGGTTGGTTGGGAGACGCGCCGGCGGAGTTGCACCCGCTCGCGCTAATGCCCGCCAAGACGAGCGCGAGGCCGATAGCCCATCTCATTCACCTAGGAAGGTAGCGTTCAAGGAGAATCGTTGCAAGCCCGAATTGCGTTGTGCACGTGAGAAACCCCACAATTATCATGGATTTAACGTTCTCCGGGGTTGCTTTCGATTGGGGGAGAGCGTCGCCGTGCACTAAGATGCAACAATAGTATTTGCTTGCGTGGGATGAAGGGAAGTCCAGTGAATCGACGTTTGGCAGCTTGTATGGCAGCTTGGTGCGCTCTTGGAGCGTCGGCCGAGGCGCAACCGGGACGCATCGAGGTCCGAGTGACTCCCCACGTGGAGGCCGACAGTTTTCAGGCGGGATCGAGCGCTAAAGCGGCTCTGTCCATTGAGCTTCAGCAGGGTTTTCACGTCAACTCCAATGAGCCGCTGGAGGAGTATCTCATTCCGACCTCTCTCGCCTTCGCGCCGCTCGACGGCGTCGACGTCAGGGGGCTCGCTTTTCCGGAGGCGATCCATCTCCTGACGGGCGGGTCGGAGACCCCGCTCGCCGTTTTCGAAGAGCATTTCGCCATCGGCATCGAGATGGCGCTCGGTCCGGACGTCGTACCCGGCGACCATGAGCTCTTCGGTGAGCTCAACTACCAGGCCTGCGACGATAAAGTCTGTTACCGACCCGACAAGCTCCCGATCCGTGTCGCGTTCTCCGTCACGGAATCTGCCCCTGCGATGGCCGCGGATATCCGTCCTCCGTTCGACCAGATCGACTTCGATACGATCACGCCGGCGGGCGTTCTCGAGGCGGTTCCGCTCGAGGATCTCGAAGCGGCGGTCACCCCTGATGGCGGCGGCGACGATGTGCTCGCAAAGCTCGACGGCTTTCAAGTCGCGGGCACGACCGGTGGATTTCTCGGTGCGAGTGATTTCATCGAGTTCATCGATGACGCGGAGGCGGGTCGGGTCAG
>JAJCXL010000120.1 GCA_029263435.1 Acidobacteriota bacterium
TCGATCGTTCAGCTCTGGCAAGTCAACGATGAGGGCGGCTCCTTCTCGTTCTCCCGACCGAACTTCGAGGATATCCGTGACCGGAGCCGAAGCTTTGCGTTGCTCGCTCGTTATCGATCGTCGTTGACGTCGGTCACCGGCGACTTTGAGCCGACGCGTGTCAACGTCGGCTTCGTGACGAAAGATTTTTTCGGTGTGCTGGAAACGCCGCCGATGCTGGGCCGGACTTTCGTGGCGGAGGAGACCGAGCGGGGAGGTAGAGCGGCTTCAGTCGTCAGCTTTGGCTTCTGGCAGCGCTATCTGGGCGGCGTCGGTGAGCTGACGGACGTCCAAGTGACGCTCGGTGGTCGCAGCCATGCGGTGGTCGGTGTGATGCCGCCGTCGTTCGACTTGCCGACCGACGTTTCCGTATGGAGCTCGCTCGAAGTGACGGAGTCTGGCGAGGCGAGTCGTACTGCCCACAACGATCGCGTTATTGGGCGCCTCGCCCCCGGGGTGGCGATCGATCGCGCGCGGGCCGAGGTGAGTGTCATCGCGAGAGAGCTCAGAAGCGAGCATGGAGACGACACGTGGATGGTGGACGCCTCCGTCGTAGCGCTCCAGGAGCAGCTCGTTTCCGGGGTCAGGCCGGCGCTCATGGTGTTGTCCGGTGCGGTCGGCTTTCTCTTTCTCGTTGCTTGTGCGAACGTCGTGAACTTGCAGCTCGCGCGGGTCGCGAGCCGTCACACCGAACTGTCCATCAGTGCCGCTCTAGGAGCGAGCCGGGTCCAGCTTCTTCGTCCGTTCCTGGCGGAGTCGACGCTTCTCGCGCTCGCCGGCGGCGCTTGGGGCACGATCGTTGCCTCTTGGGGAGTCCGCGCGCTTCTCGCTTTCGAGCCCGGTAATCTGCCCCGGGCTCACGACGTCGGCGTCGACGGCTCCGTATTGTTGTTCGCGCTCGGGGTGTCCGCGGCAGCCGCCTTCCTCCTGGCTCTCTCGGCGCTCGCCCGCGCATGGAAGACGAATCTTCAGGATTCTCTTCGCGGCAAGACGAGAAGCTACGGCAGTGACCGAATACGAAGAACGCTCGTTGTCACCCAAGTGGGCTTGACGCTCGTCTTGCTGGTGGGGGCAGGCCTGTTGGGAAAGAGTCTGTGGCGCCTGCTCGACGTCGAGCCCGGCTTTCGGATTCAGCGGACTTTGGTGGTGGACTTGAACCATGATGCACCGCGCTCCGGGGAACAACGGGCACAGCTCTCCCAGCTCCACAACGAGCTCCTCACTCGGATCGCGGCGCTCCCCGGTGTCCAGCGCGCGGGCGCCGTCGACCGGCTCCCGATGAGCACCGGGTACCGCAGCGGGCAGTTCTTGGTCGTCAAGCCAGGAGAGGCCCTGGAAACGTTCGAGGATTTCGCGAGACTCGCGAGAGATCCCGAGCGCCTCGGAGAGGCCGAGTACCGGGCCGCGACGTCGGACTATTTTCCCGCCGCCGGCATTCCGCTCCGCGAGGGAAGGCTGTTCGGCGAGAGTGACGGGCTCGACGCGCCGCACGTGGCTCTCATCAGTCAGTCGCTCGCCAAGGAGCGGTGGCCTCTAGGAGACGCTCTAGGTGCGTTCATCGAGTTTGGCAATATGGACGGTGACTTACGTCTGCTGCGGGTCGTCGGAATCGTCGGCGACGTGCGTCATGGCGGACTCGACGCGGAGCCGGCCCCGACGATCTATGTCAACGCAAGACAGCGTCCACCCGCGAACGTCACCGTGGTTGTGGAAACGGACGCGGTGGCCGCGGCTGTCCCCGCGGTGCGCGCGGTCGTACGCGACCTCGCGCCGGAGATTCCCCCTCGGTTCCGGACGATGGGGGCGGTGGTGGACGACACGTTGAGCTCTCGGCGATTCAACTTGATCTTGGTCGGCGTCTTCGCCGCGTCGGCGCTCGGGCTCGCGCTCATGGGCGTCTACGGCGTCATCGCCTTAGGGGTGTCTCAGCGGGTACGAGAGCTCGGCCTTCGGATCGCTTTGGGCGCCAGCGAGGCCGACGTACTTCGGTTGATCGTCGGCCAGGGCTTGCGACTCACAGGCATAGGCGTCGCGTTCGGCACGGCGGTCGCACTGGGGCTCTCCCGCTTTCTCGAGAGCTTGTTGTTCGAGGTCGCCGCGATGGATCCGGCGACCGTGGCGGCGGTTGCCGTCCCTTTGACGCTTGCGGCGATGCTCGCGTGCTATGTCCCGGCGCGACGCGCGGCGCGCACGGATCCGATGGTGGCACTAAGAGAGGAATGAGCTCGCTGGCATCTCGGAATCGTTGGGGCGGGTGGTTAGGGAAACTCGAGCGGCTGAAGAGAGGTAGAAAAAGTCAGGGAAACTCGAGCGGCTCAGGGGAAGTAAACAAAGCATCGGGAATGGTCGTGCCGATATAGATGTTCTCGAACCGGATGACCTCGTCGTTTCCCGCCCGCTCGGTAGCGAGGAGCAACCCACCGTGCCGGTGCCAGCGGCGCCAAAGGTAGTCGCCTTCGAAGCCGCTCGCCAGCGTGAACGTCCACCGGTCCATTCTTCGAGTCTCCCGGTTCACATAGGCGAGGTAGATGTCTCCCGGCGAGGCATCGGCGTCCGCGAACGTGACCTGGATCTTGTCGTAGACGACGTCGTCGACCGTCTCCTCGCCTTCATGCGCAAGCACGACCCCTTCGTCGCGCCATTTGAACGGCATCAAGAACCAATAGGTCTCCCCCTTCCACATCGCATAGGTGCGGTTCAAATATTCCGACAGCTCGGCGCCCCGCAGCGGCCGGCCTTCGAGAAGTGCTTTACCTTGTTTGGTCTTGATGTTCATGAGCACGACGTAGGGAACCCCGGACGCGTCTCTCGACTCCACCCGAAGCCGACCCGTCCACCGGTCCCATGTGAACTGAGGCTCTCGGTCGCCGCGAACGAAGGTGAAGCGAATGAATCGTGCCTCGTCCCAATTGGTCCGGCCGCCGAGCGCCTCCACCATTTCGGTCTCGACCGCGAGCGCGCGCTCGTCCGCGGGAGTCACCAAAGCGAGGAGTAACAGCGTCTCCAACATGGGGGGATCATACTCTCAGTCGTCTTTTCGGGCTGCCGGCGGTCTTGCGACGATTCCGGCTGCCGCGATATTCTGCCGACCGGATGAGTGAGCCGGGCGAGATCACGCAGTTGCTCCACGCTTATGCGGGGGGCGATCGCGGTGCGTTCGACCAACTCGTACCCCTCGTCTATGAAGAGCTCCGGAGGATCGCACGCAATCATCTTCGCCGCACGCAACGCGGTGCCACCTTGGACACCACCGGGCTGGTGCACGAAGCCTATATGAAGCTCGCTGGCCAGAAAGGCATGCGCGTCGAGGACCGGGGCCACTTTCTCGCCATCGCAGCCTGCGCGATGCGGCAAGTCGTCATCAGTCGTGCTCGGGCTCGGCTCGCGGATAAACGCGGCGGCGGTGAAGTGCCCGTCACTCTCGATGAAGAGCGCGTCGGAGGCGACGAGCAAGCGGAGTATCTCTTGGACCTAGACCGCGCGCTCACCCTCCTGCGCGAGCGGGATGAGCGCCTCGCTCGCACCGTCGAGTGTCGTTTCTTCGCCGGCTTGAGTGAAGAAGAGACCGCCCAAGCTCTTGGCGTTTCCCTGCGTACGGCGCAACGCAACTGGATGCGCGCGCGCGCCTGGATCAAGGCCGAGCTGACCGCCGAGCCTCTTTAGCAGCCCGTGGTGAAAGTGCGGCTGCATTCGAGGGGCGATGCATCCCGGCTGACTGCGTTGCTCCTCCCTCAAATATGCCCAATATTCTCGAGCAGTCGCGGAGTCGCGCCTTGTCAGCCGGGCGCCTCGACCCTCTCGGTGCGACGCCCCACTTTCACCACGGACTGCTAGTCCCCTGCATCAGTGAATCGTTGCATAAGTCTCGAGGTCATTTTGGGTGCTGGCGAGACGTGCCGACGAAGACATATTGGGCATATTTTGAGAAGGCGCAACGAAGCCAGCGCGCAAAAGGGCCCGAGAATTATGTAACGTATTACTGATGCAGGGGACTAGCGAATCAAAATCGCAGCGGCGAGAAGTACAAGAGGATCAAGGCAAGGATCGCAACGACGACGACGGAGTGCGCCACGTCGGTCCAATCCCAGGTCGAGCGTGACGCTTGACGCTCAGCCGACACCGTCGTCTGATAGGTCAGCCCATCGAGGCTCTCGGCTGGAGGCGGACGCGTCATGAGACTGACGCCGACGAGCAACACGACACAAACCCCGAACAAGAACACGCAGAAGTGAAGAAAGTTGATGTCGGCGAACGTGAAGAGCCACCCCTCGAGCGCTTCCTTATTGATCTCCGCGACGAGGCGCCCCATGCCGAGGATGAAGCCGACGATGAGACAGGTCAGCGCGCCTTTGGCGTTGATGCGTTTGGAGAACAAGCCCAGGAAGAACACCGCCGCGATCGGAGGGGCGAGATAGGCCTGCACGCTCTGAAGGTACGTGTAGAGCTGGCCCGAAAGGCTCCGCAAGACCGGAATCCACGCGATGCCGGTCACGACGAGGAGCGCGGTGGCCAGCTTCCCCACCACGACGAGACGACGCTCCGATGCGTCCGGACGAATCTTCTTATAGATGTCCATCGTGAAGAGGGTCGACGAGGAGTTGAACACGGCCGCGAGCGAGCTCATCAAGGCGGCCAGCAACCCACCCGCGACAAGGCCTCGGACCCCCGCCGGCAGGATCGCGCCGACCAGGGCGGGAAACGCTTGATCCGCATCGCCTAGCTCGATCTGACCATCTTTGGCGAGAGCGTAGGCAATGACGCCGGTGAGCAGGAAGATGAAAAACGGCGCGAGCTTCAAATAGGCCGCGAAGATCGTGCCACGTCTCGCCGCGCGCTCGTCTTTCGCCGCGAGCACGCGCTGGACGATGTATTGATCCGTGCACCAATACCAGAGTCCGACGATCGGTGGCGCGAAGATCATGCCCGTCCACGGAAACTCGGGATGGTTCGCAGGAAGAAACATGTTGAAGTGATCCGGGCCCGCGACCTCGATCAATCGGCTCCAGCCGCCAATCTTGGCCAGCCCGACGAGCGTCACGGTGGCGGAGCCGAAAAAGAGCACCACCGCCTGAACGGCCTCGGTGTAGACCACTGCCCGGAGACCGCCGAGCACGGTGTAGATGCCGGTGAGAATGACCACCGTGAGCGCGCCGGTCCAAAACTCCACGCCCATGAGAGTTTGAAAAACCACCGCACCGGCGTAGATCGTCACCGAGATCTTGGTGAGCACATAGGCGATGAGCGCGGTGACGGATAAGAGCCACCGAGCGGCGGGGCTATAGCGTCGCTCCAGAAACTCCGGCATCGTGAAGACGCGGGCTCTCATGTAGAACGGCACGAAGACCCAGCCCAGAAGCAGCACGAGCCAAGAGTGAAGCTCGTAATGGCCCATGACGACGCCGCTCTGCGCGCCCGTGCCCGCGAGCCCCACGATGTGCTCCGAGCCGATATTGGAAGCGAAGATCGACGCTCCGATCACGAACCAACCAACGTGTCGCCCGGCGAGAAAGTAGTCTGCGGAGGACTCCGGCCGCTTGCGGATGACCCACCCCGCCACGCCGAGCAGGACGAGGAAGTAGAGACCGACGACAATCCAATCGAGGGTGGTGAAGGTCATGACTCCTGGCTGCGCACCTTAACAGAAAATCTGTTCCAGGCTAGAATGGGCGTCGTGGAAGGCACATCCTCGAAGTGGAGCGGGTTTGGAGCGCTCGGCGCGGCGCTGGGCGTCGCTTTCAGCTGGCTGTGCTGTCTTCCATTTGCCGCCGCGCTCGGCGCGGGCGTCGCTGCGGCAGGCTCCGTATTGACACCGTTTCAGCCCATCATGGCGCTCGCCAGCCTCGGCTTGTTGGCAGTGACACTCGTTCAAACCATTCGCGCACCCCGCTGCGCCGACGGCATTTCTTGCTCGCCTTCGGTCTCACGCCGCCGGTGGCTGTTTCTCGCAGCAGTGACCGTGGCCACGTTGCTGCTCATCACACTCCCCATGTGGAGTGCCACGCTCATCTACTGGACATTGTAGAGGCATGAAGCGAAAGACACTGTGGCTTGCGGCGGGCGCCGTCATTATCGGCGCTCTCGCAGGTCTATCTTTTTTGCGAACCACCCAAGGCGCCTCTAGCTGGACCGAGCTGGGCTCGGTGGCGGGTCTGAAGGAGCAATTCAATCGCGACCACGGCGTTGCTCGGATCGTCCTTCTGCTCTCGCCCACGTGACCGGTGTGCGTCGCCGGGGCCCGGTGGGTCCAATCCGACATTCTCGACGTCCATCCCGAAGCACCGGTCAAAGTGTACGCGGTCTCCTACGAGATGCTTGGCGGAGATCGGTTCGCGAAGTGGCTCGTCGATCCGTCGGACGATCTGATCTCGGATGCCCGCGCGCTTCACTTCTGGGACGACGACAAAGCCATCGGTCGCTACTACGAGGATAAGGTTACTCGACTCGGCCAGCCCGGCGAGGAGCGGATCGAGTGGGACGCGTACTTTCTCTACGGGCCCGATACGACGTGGAGCAACGATCCGCCCGAGCCCATCAGCTGGGGCCGCACCATCGTCGATACACGTGAGCAATTCCGGGAGGATTTCGAGACCCTCATGCGCGAGCTCTCTTCCATGTCGGATGGCGCTCGATAAGAGCGAGGGCTCCGCTCAACAGGGTCTTGCCCGGCTCCATTCGGTGCCACGTCGACGCGCCGGAGGGGTGCGGTAGCGGGACGACGTCGCTCACGAATCCGTGGACATCGAGCTCGAAACGCTGCCCGACGACGTCTTTGAGCTTGTCGACCTCCATGAGCTGGGAGATAGCGAGCTTTCCGACCGGAATGACGAGCTCGGGCTCGAGCAGCGCTATCTCGCTCGTGAGCCACGGAGCACAGTTCGCGATCTCGTCACGGTCCGGAACGCGGTCGCCGCCTTTGGGGTTTTTCCCCGGAAAGCACCGACACACCGCAGCCATGTAGACCCGCTCGCGAAACGCGTCCTCGTCGAGACCAATGGTGTCGAACCATTTGAAGAGCGTCTTCCCAGCCGTCCACGCGAAAGGCTTTCGGACTTCGATCTCCTTGAACCCCGGCGCTTGACCGATCAGGAGGATCTTCGACCGGACGGGGGCTCCCATCACCACCGGCCCTTCCATCTTGGGGCAGCGCCGACATTGGACCAACGCTCTCTGGTGGGTCTCGAGTGACGGACGCTCCTTCTTCACGTTATTCTATTCTCGCCTATGGGAAACAAAACGACTGAGGACCGCCACACGGCCACAACGGTCAAAGCCTTCAAGAAGCTCCTGCTCGACAATCTGTATCACACTCAAGGCGCGAACGTTTACAACGCCTCGCCCTACGATATCTACAGAGCTCTCGCGTTCTCCGTGCGTGATCAGCTCGTCGGCAGGTGGAGGGAGACGGTCGACGCCTATTACCGAGCGGACCCGAAGATCGTGATCTATCTCTCTGCGGAGTACCTGCTCGGTCGTCAGCTCGAAAAGAACATGCTCTACACGGACACGATGAAGCTGGCGGACAAAGTGTTTCAGGAGCTCGATCTAGATCTCGACGAGGTATTGGAGCTGGACCAAGAGCCGGGGCTCGGCAATGGTGGTCTCGGGCGGCTAGCCGCATGTTTTCTGGATTCACTCGCCACCCTTTCCATTCCGGCCATCGGTTACGGCATCCGTTACGAGTTCGGCATCTTTCGTCAAACCTTCGAAGATGGCTGGCAAGTGGAGAAAGCGGATAACTGGCTGCGCTACGGCAACCCATGGGAGTTTCCTCAACCGGACGACATGGTAGAGATCGGCCTCGGCGGCCACACCGAACATTGGCGAGACCCGGACGGCCACCAACGAGTCAATTGGATACCGGCGGAGACCGTAACCGGCGAGCCCTGTCATATGCTCATGCCCGGCTACGACACGTCGAGCGTCCATACGTTGAGATTGTGGCGCGCGCGCGCCAGCGAAGATTTCGACTTCGGCATGTTCAACGAGGGTGACTATGCTCGCGCGGTCGAGAGCAAGGTGCGCTCGGAGAATATCTCGAAAGCGCTCTATCCCAACGACGAGACCCCACAAGGCAAAGAGCTTCGACTCAAGCAGCAATATTTCTTCGTCGCGTGCTCGCTGTCGGATATTTTGCACACGTTCCTATCGCGCGCCGAGCACACGCTCGAGACGTTTGCCGACAAGATCGCCATCCAACTCAATGACACCCACCCGGTCGTCGCCGTGCCCGAGATGATGCGGCTTCTCATCGACGAGCACGAGCTGGGCTGGGATGAGGCGTGGCACATCACGACACGCACCTTCGGCTATACCTGTCACACGCTGCTCCCCGAGGCCCTGGAAAAGTGGCCCGTCGGCCTTTTCGGCCGAGTGCTTCCCCGCCATCTCGAGATCGTCTACGAGATCAACGCGCGTTTCCTAAAGGAGGTCGAGGCTCGTTTTCCGGGGGACAACGAACGCCTGCGCCGAATGTCGATCATCGAGGAAGGCACCGAACGTCGAATAAGGATGGCCCATCTCGCGAGCGTCTCGAGTCATACGATCAATGGCGTCGCAGCTCTCCAATCTCGCTTGCTCCAAGAGCGGACCCTCAGAGACTTCGCAGAAATGTGGCCCGACCGGTTCCAGAACAAGACCAACGGCGTTACCCCACGTCGGTTCATGCTCCAGTCGAATCCGCGTTTCTCCGCGCTCATCACCGAGAAGATCGGTTCCGGTTGGCTAACACACCTCGACGAGCTGTCGAAGCTCGAGAAGTTCGCGGGGCAGGCAGGGTTCCGAGAATCCTTCCGCAAGCTCAAACTCGCCAGTAAGGAAACGCTCGCCGCCTATATCTTCGAGAAGAACGGCATCCAGGTCGATCCCTCGTCGCTTTTCGACGTGATGGTGAAGCGTCTACATGAGTACAAACGACAGCTCCTCAAAGCCCTTCATATCATCACGCTCTATCAGCGTCTGAAACGGAGTGGCTCGACCGGCGTTCCGCCCATCACGTTCATCTTTGGCGCCAAAGCCGCGCCGGGTTATCAAGCCGCCAAGCTCATCATCAAGCTCATCCACGGAATCGCGGACGTCGTCAATCACGACGCAGACGTGGGCGACGCGCTACGGGTGGTGTTCTTGGAAAACTTCAACGTGACGATCGGCGAGCTCGTCTATCCGGCGGCGGATCTCTCCGAGCAAATCTCGTTGGCCGGCAAGGAAGCCTCGGGTACCGGCAACATGAAGTTCGCGCTCAACGGCACACTCACGATCGGAACTCTCGACGGTGCCAATATCGAGATCCGGGAGCGCGTCGGCGCAGAGAACTTTTTCTTGTTCGGGCTCACGGTGGACGAGGTGCTCGCACTCAAGATGCAGGGCTACGATCCGCGGCGATTCTACGAGGAGAACGAGACGCTTCGCGCCGTCATCGACGCCCTTACGGACGGAACATTCTCTTCCGGGGATCGCGAGCTGTTCAACCCGATCGTGCACTCACTTCTCGATCGAGACGAGTTCCTACTTCTCGCGGATTACGCGTCCTATATCGAACGCCTCGACGAAGCCGGACGCGCGTTCACGGATTCAGACGATTGGAGCCGAAAGGCACTCCTCAACGTCGCGCGCAGCGGCTACTTCTCATCGGATCGCGTGATCGAAGAATATTGCCGCGACGTTTGGAACGCGTCTCCCGTCGAAGTTCAGCCTCAGGACTCCAGTCGGTAGCCGACCGCCTCGACTCAACCTCCGGACTCCAGTCGATAGCCGACCGCGTCGAGCTCCGTCACTAACCGCTTCGCATCGTCCTCGGCGAGCTCCACTAGGGGCGGGCGGAGCCGATTCCATTCGGGGTCGGACCCGTAATGCGAGAGGATCGTCTTGAGAGCCGGGACGAGAGTGAATTGCTGGACGACGTGCCGGACCCGGTTGACGGCGGCTTGGAGCTCGTCGGCTCGTTTCGACTCCCAATTCTGAAACAGCGCGTCGATCGCTTTGGGATTGACGTTGGCGGTCGCCGAGATGCATCCGGCGCCGCCCACCCGCATGTTCTCGAGCAGGAGCGCCTCGCTGCCGGCGAACATCGCGAAGCCAGGAAAGGCTCCCATCACTTTGCCGAGATTCTCTTTGTCGCCCGAGGAGTCCTTCATCCCAACCACCATCGATGGAAACGCCTCTCTCAAGCGCGCAACCAGCTCGATCCCGAGCGGTACCGCCGACATCTGAGGAAAGTTGTACAAGTAGATGCGCAGGCGGTCGTCTCCGACCTCCTCGATGACTTTCGAAAAGCTCCGATAGACGCCCTCGTCGCTCACGTTCTTGTAATAGAACGGCGGCAACATCAAGACGCCCCCCACCCCGTGCTCGATGGCGTGCTTCGTCAGCCGAACAGTATCGGGAAATGCGCTGCAACCGGTACCCGGCATCATCCGGCTCGCGTCGAGCCCCGCGTCCATGAGTCCATCGAGCAATTGCATGCGCTCGTCCACCGATAGCGAGTTGGCCTCGCTATTGGTGCCGAAAACGGCGAGGCCGCAATTTTGCGACAGCAGCCAGCGACAGTGTCGAGTGAAACGCTCGCGGTCCGGTTCGAGCTGAGGAGTGAACGGGGTAACGACAGGTGCGAGCACACCCGACATGTGAGAGGACGACATTATTGGCTCCTTATCTGTTCGTCTTCGATCGAGACATGATAACGACGCGCAAGCGGCGCCAAAGCGTCAGCCAGGGCACGGGTCTCCGCGTCGAGATGGTAGTCCTGGATGACGTAGGGTTGTACTTCCTCGAAATTTCGCTCACGGCGTGGTGTCCGGCCGTTGATCCGCACGAAATGAGTACCTGCCGGAGAGACGAAGGGGCCGCGCCATTGGCCCACGTCGAGGGTGAAGATTTCGTTCGCGAGCTCCAAGCCGTAGACTTGGGAGACGTCCGCGCGGGAAACTCCGGAAGCGCTCCCGCTGGCGCCGACATCCCCCAAGGTCGAGATCTCAACTCCAGAGGCAACCATTTTCACGATCTCCTCGAGAGCTAACGGAGTGCTGCTCGCGGAGTACAAGATTTGTTCTAGATCCACGCGTTCGGGCACCTGATAGCGCTGCTCGTGGACTTCGTAGTACTCACGAAGCTCGACCTCACTCGGCGCGGGAGGCTCGAACCCCGACGAGCGCAATAGCTCCGCCCGCTGGTCACCCGTCAGCATCGATCGGATTTGAGCGTCGCCTCTATCCAAACCTCGCCGAACCGCTTCGCGGACGAGAATCTCTTCTTCGAGGAAAGCATCGACGACGGCATTTCTTTCGGTCTCGGTCAAGATGCGGCCCACGAGCGCCTCCCGGCGCTGCGCGAGCTCTTCTACCATCACCGGCGTGACTTCGATGAGCTCATCCCCCGCGGGACGCAACACGTAGAAAATACCGTAGAGCGCGAGAGCCAGTAGCCCGACCTCGAGCGAAGACCTCGAGAGCCAAGCAGGTACACCTGTCATCATCGACCTGCGACCCGGATCACATAGCCGTCCCGGATCCGCTGCAATTTTCGCTCGAAGATCGAGCGCGACCGCTCGGTGCGCCAATCGAGCTCCACGTAACGGCGGACCGCCGCAAGCCCGGGAACGCTTTTCGGGATCCTTTCCTCGAGCCGAACGTAGTGGGTCCCGTGGCTCGACGTCAGCGGCCCGTACCACCCGTCATCCGCCACCGCGAACAACGCGTCGGCAAACGACTCACCAAAATCGTTCGCCACCCGCGCCCGAGTGGTCCGCTCCAAATAACGGCCGGCGGGAAACGGGTCACCCATGGCTCGAAAATCTTCACCGCCCCGACGAAGCTCCGCCAGGAGCTCGGTAGAGTCTTCGAGATCTCCAGGCCCCCGCCTCACAAAAAAGACGTGTGACCAAGAAACCGACTCCGGAAGAGAGTAAGCATCTTCGCGTGCATTGAAGAAGGCTTGGAGCTCGGCCTCGGTTGGGGCGGAAACCTCCTCCACAAGAGCCGTCCGCATCGACAGCGCGAGACGCTCACGAACACGCTGTAGCTGTAGATGGCGCCCTCGGCGATAAGCTTCGCGCA
>JAJCXL010000121.1 GCA_029263435.1 Acidobacteriota bacterium
GCCGGTAAACCATGGTTCACGCGTCGGGAAAAGTTCTTCTTCCAATCTTCCTCGTCGTATTTGCCTGCACTCTCCTCGGTTTGATCGCCGCGGACACTTCGAAGACCCCCGCCATTCGAACGCCCCTTCAAGCGGGTCCGGTCTCGTTGCCGTGGGAGCCGTTGCAAGAGCCGGACGCGGAGCTTCGCGCGGTGGCGATGTTGCTCGAGTCCACCCCGGCTAGAGAAAAAGTCTCGGCGCTGGTCCGGCTCGCGGAAGATCCCGATGCCTCCGATAGAGTTCGGGGTCTGGCCGCTTTCGCCGCTGGAGTGGAAGGTGTTTCGGCGCGAGCCAACGCGCCGGAGCTCTCGATGTTCGAGGCACCCTCGATCGCAGCGACCGAGCTTTCCGGCTACGCACTTTATTATCTCGCGCGCGGGTGGGAATCCGATGAGCCGGAGCGCGCTCAACGCGCGAGCCGCGAGCTGTTGGATCGTTACCCGGATCTCGCTTGGATCGATGAAGCGCGACTCCGCTACGCGCGGCTCCTTGTGGAGGCTGGGGATCTCGACGGCGCGGTCACCGTGCTCGAGCCGGTCACGACGAGCGCCGACGCTTCGACTCGCGGAAACGGCCTCGAGCAGATGGCCAAGATCTTGATCGAGCTCGAGCGCTATCAAGAGGCGGTAGACGCCCTCGAGACGCTCTACTACCGACTCCCTCGACACAAGCGGGCGAATGATGCCGGACGTCGCTTGACGCAGATCCGATCGAAGCTTCCCGAGGTACCCCCGGCGCGTCTCTATCAGCTCGCCTTCGATCGAGCGAAGCTTTTCTACGACCAACGTCGCTTTCGAGACGCGCACGGAAGCTTCACGTCGCTGCTGGAGAGATTTCCGAAGGTCGCAGATGTGGAGCTCGTCCGACTATGGATGGCGAAGAGTCAGTACAACCGCCGCCAGATCACCGCGTCGCTGGCGAATTTCAAGCGGGTACAACGAGACGATCTGCTGCCCGAAGCGCTGTTCTATCAAGCCGAGGTCGCTCGAAGAAAGAAGCGCGACGCTGAGTTTCGACTAGAAGTCGCTGCGCTCGAAGCACGGTTTCCGAAGAGTCCGTTCACCGCGCAAGCGCTCGCGAGCTTGGGACGATTCCTCGAAGACGAGGAAGCCCACGAAGAGGCGAAAGTCGTGCACGAGCGACTCGTGCGTGACTTCCCCCAGGGGGAACAGCAGCTGGAGACCAAGTGGCGCCTGTTTTGGAACGCCTACCGGGGTGGTCGCTTCGAAGAGGCTGCTATCGACCTGGAAGAAGCGGCACGTGAGACACCCGGAGCCGACGGGCTCGGCCGCTACTTGTATTGGGCCGGGCGTGCGTATCAAGAGTCCGGCCGACTCGATCGAGCCGACGTCTTGTTCAGACAAGTTCTGCTCGGCTACCAAAACACCTATTACGGGAGACGGGCCCTCGAGCATTTGCAGCAGATGCAATCGCCGACGAAGTGGATGGAGGCGCTCGAGACCGCGCGAAAGGGTATCGATCTCTCGGACGCGTTCCGAGTGGATCGAGCCCGCAAGCAGCAGCGCGTCGCTGAGCTGTTCGCTTTGGACCAACGTGAGACTGCGCTCGCGGAAGCGGAGTCGGCGGTGGACGGTAGTCGAGATGCCCCGGCCTTTCGATCGATCGCGGCTTGGATCCACTCGAGCGAGGGCCGAACCCTCAACGCCATCATTACGATCCGCGACGCGTTCCCATTTCACGTGTCGGCGACGGGAGATCTGTTGCCGCGGCCCATCTGGGAGCTGTTCTATCCGCTTCGGTTCAGGGAGCACGTCGACGAGTACGCGAAAGCACGGGGTCTCGATCCCTTTCTCGTCGCGGCTTTGATCCGACAAGAATCCACCTTCAACCCGAACGTGCGCTCACCCGCGAACGCCCGAGGTTTGATGCAGATCATTCCCGCGACCGGCAAGCAGCTCGCTCGCCAGGAGCGTCGACGTTATCAGCTCCGCGATCTCTACAATCCCGAGATCAACATTCGCTATGGGACGCGCTACTTGAAGGACGTCTTGACGACGTTCGACGGCCGGGTCGACTACGCGCTTGCAGGCTACAATGCAGGACCCCACCGCGTGAAGCGGTGGACCGGCATGGATATGACGATCGATCCGGAGGTCTTCATCGAAGAGATCCCGTTCGCCGAGACACGCAACTACGTCAAGCTAGTTCTGAGAAACGAGATGCTATACCGCCGCCTCTACGGAGACGCGGGCCTGGCTGATTCTGCGGCTCCCTGAGCGCGGTCCGGTCTTCCCCAAGAAACGAGACAGCATGCCCGAATCCTCCATCACTCGACTCATAGGCTCTCTCAAGGCACGGCAGTTTACCGAATCCGTGATTCGTGAAATGTCGAGACTCGCCGCGGCTCACGACGCGGTGAACTTGGCGCAAGGGTTTCCCGACTTCCCCGCGCCCGAGGCGATAAAGCAAGCGGCGGTCGAAGCCGTACGAGGCGACGTCAATCAATACGCCATCACCTGGGGCGCCAAGGATCTTCGCGACGCGATCTCTCGGCGCTATCAGGATCAGTACCGCATGACGGTAGACCCTGAGAAGCATCTGACCGTGACGTGCGGCTCGACCGAGGCCATGATGTCGACGATGCTCGCGGTCGTCGATCCGGGCGATGAGGTCATCGTTTTCGAGCCGTTCTATGAGAACTATGGTCCGGACGCGATCCTCTCGGGCGCGGTGCCGCGCTACGTGCAGCTGCGGGAGCCGGATTGGCGGTTCGACGAAGACGAGCTTGCCGCAGCCTTCACCGCCAAGACTCGAGCCATCATTATTAATAGCCCGAACAATCCGACCGGAAAGATTTTCAATCGGAGCGAGCTCGAAACGATCGCCAAGCTTTGCCAGAAGTGGGACGTCATCGCGATCACGGATGAGATCTATGAGTACATCGTCTACGGCGGTGCCGAGCACGTGCCTCTCGCCTCGCTCGCGGGGATGTCGGATCGCACCGTGACGATCAACAGCGTGTCGAAGACTTACTCGGTGACCGGGTGGCGCGTCGGTTGGGCGGTCGCTTCCGAGGCGCTGTCGGGCGCCATTCGTAAGGTCCACGATTTCTTGACGGTGGGCGCGGCCGCCCCACTGCAGCAAGCCTCGGCGGCGGCTCTGAAGCTACCTGCGTCGTATTACGAGAAGCTCGCTACGGACTATGAGGGGCGCCGAGACATCATGCTGGGCAGTCTAGAGGCCGCGGGCTTCAAATGCTTCGTCCCAGCCGGTGCCTACTAC
>JAJCXL010000122.1 GCA_029263435.1 Acidobacteriota bacterium
GCTCTGCCCGTGGCCACGCTGAAAGACGGCGATTTCTTCGGAGAGATGTCGGTGCTGACGGGAGAGCCTCGCACGGCGACCGTGACCGCGATCAAGAATACGGAAGTGCTCGAGCTCAGCCGCGACAATTTTCTGGAGATCTGTCGCCGGCACCCGCACGTAGAAGCCAAAGTTCGTCTCGCCTATGACGAGCGCGTCTCGGGCAGCGCACCGAGCTAGGCGTCGCGAGAGCTCTCAAGCGAGAAAGTCGCCGCCGTTGATGTCGATGGCCGCGCCGGTGATATAGCCCGCCCGCTCCCCGACGAGAAAGCAGACGAGCTCGGCGACCTCTTCCGGAGTGCCGAGTCTCGGGATTGGAAACGAGCTTTCGAAGGCACGAATCGACGCTTCCGGAATCGTATCTCGCACCATTTCCGTGTCGATCAGGCCTGGGCACACGGCGTTGACCGTGATGCCGTGCGCGGCCAGCTCTTTCGCGAGCGCTCGAGTCAAGCCGAGCACCCCGTGCTTGGCCGCGGTGTAGTGGCAGCCTCCGATGGTGCTGACGGTCTTTCCCGCGGTCGATGAGAAGTGAACGATGCGTCCGAAGGATTGGTCACGCATCAGAGGAGCCACTTCACGGCTCGTCAGAAATGCGCCCTTCAAGTTGACCGCCATCACCCAATCCCATTCCTCCTCATCCATCTCGAAGAGGCTCGTCGGGCGTAACACTCCCGCCGCGTGGACGAGGATGTCGAGCCGTCCTAGCTCCGCTTTGGTGAGAGCCACCGCTCGTCGAACGTCGTCCCCTTTCGTAACGTCGCCTTGGACGAACAGAGCGTCCTCGGTCCGGATTTCTTGGACGTCCATGAGCGCCAGATGAGCCCCTTCCGCGGCCAGGCGTTTCGCGCAGGCCGCCCCCATCCCCTGGGCGGCTCCGGTCACGAGCGCGACTTTCTGGTCGAGGGCTCCGATCATGGCGTTATCGAAACGCAGCATAACGTGATCCATGTCTCGGATGTGTGAGATCAATGGCAGAATAGACGCCGCAAAGGAGTTGAACTCTCGTGAATGTTTTGAAGCTAGTCGTTTTGGGCCTCATCGTCGCCCCGCAAGGCGAGCCTGAATTCGAGTCCGATCCGCCGATCGCTTGCAGCGCGTGTGATGGGTGGAACCAAGCGCGCGAACCGTTTCGAATCTACGGAAACGCCTACTACGTCGGAACCGAGGGACTGTCCTCGGTCTTGATCACGACGGAGGACGGCCTCATCCTCATCGACGGCGCCTTGCCCCAATCCGCGGCTCTGATCGATCGCAATATTCGAAAGCTCGGATTTCGCACCGAGGACGTGCGCTTCATTCTGAACTCCCATATGCACTTCGATCATGCCGGCGGGATCGCGGCCCTCGCGCGTGCCAGCGATGCGACCGTCGTGTCGAGCCCGGCTGGGGCGAAGGCTCTAAGCAAAGGCTCGGCCACCGAGGACGACCCTCAGTTCGCATGGGCCGATACCGACGGGTTTCCGCCAGTCGAGGACGTCCGCACAGTGAGAGACGGCGAGACTCTGAAGGTCGGGGACCAAGCGCTCACCGTACACTTCACGCCCGGACACACTCCGGGCGGAACGACGTGGACGTGGCGCTCCTGTGAAGAGGAGCGGTGCGTCGATATGGTCTATGCCGACAGCTTGTCCGCCGTGTCCGCGCCCGGATTTCGCTTCACCGGCGACTCGACCCACCCCAGCCGCGTCGATGGGTTTCGCGAGACCATCGCCAAAGTCGAGGCGTTGCCGTGCGACATCATGGTTGCCGCTCACCCCGGATTTACGAAGCTGTTCGACAACTTCGAGCGTGGCTCTCAGGAGGGGGGGAACGCTCGGTTCATCGACCCCGACAGCTGCCGCGCTTACACGGCCGCCGCGAGGACAGCACTCGACAAGAGGATCGCGGAGGAGCGGTAGGCGCCGAGCGTGATGCTCGAGGACAAACGTCATCGGCTGCCAGCGGCGGATCTCGTGGAGATCGTGCGAGACGCACGTCGCCGCACCCTGGACTTGGTCTCGGATCTGGAAGATGACGAGCTCGAGGTACCGCCCCTTCCGCAGATCAATCCGCCTCGGTGGGAGCTCGGCCACGTCGCGTTTTTTTACGAAGTGTTCTTCCTTCGCTTGTTGGGGCGAACGGCTCCTTTCCTCGCGGGCGCGGACGAGCTGTTCGACTCGTTCCGGATTGCGCACGACACTCGGTGGTCGTTGCCGTTGCCGGATCGTAGCGGCACGCTCGACTACATGGCCTCCGTCGAGGAGGCCGTCCTCGAGCGGTTGGGTGACGGCACTTGCTCCCCGAAAGAGACCTATCTCGCGCTTCTTTGCGCGCTCCACGAAGACATGCACGGCGAGGCGCTGACCTACACGCGCCAAACGCTCGAGTATCGGGCTCCGTCGCTCAACGCGGAGGGGTCGCTTCCGCCGCTGGAAGCGGGACCACTCGATGGCGACGCGCACGTTCCGGGAGGCACGTTGTCACTCGGTGCGGCGCCAGAAGATCCGTTCGTGTTCGACAACGAGAAATGGCAGCATCCGGTGGAGGTCGCGCCGTTCGACATCGCGCGTACGCCGGTCACGAACGCTGGGTTCGCTGCCTTCGTCGACGCCGGGGGATATCGCCGCCGCGAGTGGTGGGATGTCGAAGGGTGGCTCTATCGCTCGCGGCTGGGAAAGACGCGGCCTACTTACTGGGTCCGAACGGATGGGGGCTGGTACCAACGTCGATTCGATCGCGTCGTTCCTCTGGAGCCCCATCAACCGGTGTCTCACGTGAGCTGGTACGAAGCACGCGCGTTTTGCCGTTGGGCCGGTCGCAGACTTCCGAGCGAAGCCGAGTGGGAGATGGCGGCCGTCGTCGAGACCGATTCCGGGCACAAACGGGCGTTTCCTTGGGGCGACGAGCCCGCGAGCGCCGCACGTGCGAACCTCGATAGCGACCGCCTCGGCGTGGTCGACGTCGGCGCCTATCCGGACAGCGACAGCCCATCCGGATGTCGTCAGATGATCGGAAACGTGTGGGAGTGGACCGACGACGCTTTCTATCCCTTTCCGGGCTATCTCGTGGACGTGCCCTATCGCGAGTACTCCGCGCCTTGGTTCGGCTATCACAAAGTTCTGAAAGGCGGCGCGTGGGCGAGCCGGTCTCGGCTGGTCCGAACCGCCTACCGTAATTTCTTCCTCCCCGAGCGCTCCGACGTCCTCGCCGGGTTTCGTACCTGCGCGCTTTGAGCGCCGGCGAGGGCGAGATCTCGTACTCGAAAGTACGCGCGGTCACGCGAGTAGCAACACCTGAGAATGAGGCGGAGCTAGTGAACATCGCTCTGGGAGGTACTGCGGGTCAAGTCGAGCGAATCGTGCGCGCGTGGCGCAAAGTGGATGCCGCGCTCGAGCGAGCACTCGCCACCCGGCAGGAAGTGCAGGCTTGTTTAACGACCTACATCGACGAGGACGGCATGACGGTGGCAGAGCGGCGTGCCGAAGCGCTGGGTGTCGTTGCTCGTTCCGCGTTGAAGCAGGAGCTCGATCCCGGAAACGGTGGGGATCGGTACCAAGTCGTCGTTCACGTGGATCAGAAGGTGCTCGACGATCCCGAGTCGGCGGGGGCCTCCGAGCTCGAGACCGGCGTTGGCGTTTCCGCGGAAACGTCTCGGCGTCTCGCCTGTGACGCAACGGTTGTCACGATGCACCATGACGAGAAAGGAGCGGTGCTGGACGTGGGACGGAAGACGAGAACCATACCCACGCCGCTCCGGCGAGCGCTCGACGCGCGTGATCCCACTTGTGTCTGGCCAGGGTGCGAGTGCAAGTTCGTCGACGGCCACCATCTCGAGTTCTGGTCGAAGGGCGGTGAGACCAAGCTCTCTAACCTCTGCAACGTATGCTCGTATCATCACCATCCGCCGGTCGACCTCGATTACTTGATCGAGAACGCGTGGACGCCGCCGAAGGGAACGAAGCACCCCGTGTGGTCGGGATAGGGAGCTCGAGCCTGGGCCCGGCTCGTGGGTCGTCGGTGTTGATTTCGCGACCCGGACCTGCCTATCCTCGGGAGCCGGTGTGAGGCCGGGCGAAACGACGTCGTGATCAGTCCGAAGCTCTTCGAAAAAGTCGATCAGCTCTTCAACGAAGCGCTCGATCATCCGCTCGAAGACCGCCTACGATTCGTCGAGGAGCGCTGTGACGGCGACGCCTCCCTGGCGCGCGAAGTCCGGAAGCTCCTGGAGCTGAGCTCCGACGACGGCGCTCTATTGGCTGGGATGGAAGGTCCGTTATGGGACGAGCTCGCCCACGAGCTACAAGACGAAGATCCCGACGCCACCCTGTCGGCGGGGGCGCGCGTCGGACCCTATGAGGTCGTCGAGCTCGTCGGTCGCGGCGGGATGGGAAGTGTGTTTCGCGCCAAGGACCCCACCCTCGGCCGCGATGTCGCGATCAAAGCTCTTTCGCGCGCGTTCTCCGAGAACGTTTCGTCCCTGCGCCGGTTCGAGCGCGAGGCGAAAGCGCTCGCGAGCTTGAATCACCCCAACATCGCGGCCATCTACGATCTCCTGCACGTCGATGACACGCGCTATCTGATTCTCGAATATGTGGAGGGGGAGACCCTCGGACAGAGGCTTGCCCGCGGGGCTCTCGCCTTGCCCGAGCTGTTATCCGTGGCGGAGCAGATTGCCGAGGCGCTGGTCGAAGCCCATCGCAAAGGGATCATTCATCGGGACTTGAAGCCGTCGAATATCAAGTTCGCGAATGACGGGCGGGTAAAGGTGTTGGACTTCGGTCTCGCGAAGTCTCACGAGGACAGAAACCGGCCCGACCTGACAGGCGTCACGCTTGGTGTGCCAACGACGCAAGTCGGCGTGGTGCTGGGTACACCGGGCTACATGAGCCCGGAGCAGGCGAGGGGTGAGTCGGTGGATAAGCGCACCGACGTTTGGGCCTTCGGCTGTCTGGTCTATGAGATGTTGACCGGGTATCCCGCTTTCGGCGGCTCGACGCCGTCCGATGCGATTGCTTCGGTCTTGCGCGACCCGGTCGACTGGAAGCGACTTCCGAAGACGACGCCGGTCCGGCTGAAGCGGCTCGTCGAGCGATGTTTGCGACAAGACCCACGAGACCGGTGGCAGGATATCGGCGACGCGCGCAACGCGCTCAAGGAGCTCGCGCGACCGGGGCGACAGAGTGTCACTATCGAGGGCGTTCCACGTAGGTCGGGTCGGTGGCTTTGGCTTGCCTCTGCGACGGCTTTTCTCGCGGGCATGGCGTTTTTCCGGGCGGTAGGGACTCCGTCCGCCCGTCCAGTCGACACGTCGACCGTAAGGACGACCGTCATTCTGGGCCCGGAAGAGCGTCTGTGGGTGGGAGCTTCGGGCTCTTTGGCCGTTGCGCCGGACGGCACCCGTCTAGCTTTCGTCGTGGAGCGGCGAGGCCGTACCCAGCTCTTCACCCGCGCGGTCGATGACTACGCGCTCATTGCCGTTCGCGGCAGCGATGGCGCGAGGGATCCGTTTTTCTCCCCCGACGGGAAGTGGCTCGGATTTTTCAGCGGTGGAGAGATGAAAAAGGTCGCGCTGTCGGGAGGGGTCACGGACACGATCCTCGAGACCGGTCTCCAGTCCCGGGGCGCGTCGTGGAATCAA
>JAJCXL010000123.1 GCA_029263435.1 Acidobacteriota bacterium
AGAGCGACGACACCGAGACCCGTCCCATCCGCGAGCTCGTGTTCTTCGGCCGCCTCGAGACCCGCAAAGGCCTCGAGCTGTTCGCCGATGCCGTGACGCGGCTCGCGAACGACGGCGTCACCGACGTCGAGGTCACCTTTCTCGGTCGCCCTGCGATGGTCAATGGGCAAGACAGTGACGGCTACATTGCCTCGCGCGCGCGATCGTGGCCTTGGCCCCATCGAGTGATCTCCGACCTCGATCAACCCGAGGCGATGCGCTACCTACGACAGCCGGGCCGGCTGGCCGTGATCCCATCCTTTACCGAGAACTCCCCCTACACGGTGCTCGAGTGCCTCGGGGCGCGTATCCCTTTTCTCGCCGCGGCAGTCGGCGGCATTCCGGAGCTCATCGATCCAGCGGCACTCGCACACGCGAGCTTCGTGCCGAACGCAGAGGCTCTGGCGAGCGCGCTCGAGCACGCCATTACTCACGGGGTTCGACCCGTAAGCCCGGCAGTCGACTTCGACCAGAACGAGAAGGATTGGATCCGCTGGCACGAAAGACAGATCGACGACCGGCCCTCGGAACGGACCGAGTCCGAAACGACACCGTCACCCCCCGTGGCGGTCCGCGTGACGCACCTCGCCGGCGACGACCAGCGGCTCGAGGAGGTCGTCGCGGCGTGGCAAGAGCAGAGCTATTCCTCTTATGACGTCGTCGTTCAGACGGAAGGCGCCGACACCCCGACCGACCTCGGTTCGGCCACTTACGTATTTCTCACCACGTCCCGACAAACACCGACCTCGCCGGAGGCGCTGGCCTTAGCCGTCGGGGTAGCGACGACGACCGGCGCGGACCTCGTGACTTCGATCGCCGAGCTCACCCGATCCGAGATTTCGGCCCAAGACCCGAACGAGACCGTGGATCAGCGCTTGTATCTTGGAGGCGCGACGGCGCTCGGATTGTTCGACAACGCGTTCGGTGGATCTCACTTGCTGGTTCGGCGCGACGTCTTCGAGGCCCTGGGGCCTCTGCCGAAAGGCTCCGGATCCGCGTGGGCCTATCTCGCGAGCGCTGCTATCGCCGGCTACGACCAACGAGTCATTCCAGAGGCGCTCTATCGGGAAACGATCGATACGGAGGCCTTAGCCTTTCTCCGTGTCCCGCTGGCCGCGGCGAAACCCTATCTCGACGCTCTACCTCGCGGATTGAAGGAGCTCGCGCGTTTTACTCAATCGCTGAAGCTCAGAAGCGATATCGCTCGCGCGCAAGAATCCGCCGAGCAAGAGCAGCTCGGCCCGCCAGGCCTCGAAGCGCTCCTCGACGCGAGCGAAGTGCTCCGGAGCCGCGGCGAGGACGACGACGCAACCCGGCTGATCGCCACCGGGGCAAGCTTGGCGCAGACAGTGGCCGATATCCACGAAGTCGTCACCTACCTCCTCGGAGCGTCTCGCGTGCTGGCTCGCATGGAGAACCAGGCGGGCGCGGTCGACTACCTGGCCACCGCCATCCAGGTCGGAAGCCTGGCCGAAGACCCGAAAATCACTTTACACGCACTGCTGGACGGCGGCATCGAGCTCGCGACACTCGGAGAGCTCGACTCCGCGGCCAGCGTTTTGGATAGCGCCCGTGAGCTCTCGGAGCGTCACGGGCTCGAGCCGTCACGCCTTCGCTCCACGATCGCTAAGAGCTGGGCAGCCGGAAAGAAGGACGACGTCCGCGCCGCCACCGCCGAGATCCTCGAAACGCTCGAAGACGCCCGAGCTCTCGACGAGAAACACCTCGCCGAGCTCTACCTCTTCGCAGGCGAAAGGATGGCGGATCTCGGCGATACGGAGCTCGCTCGGAAGACGTTTCTCACCGCGGGTCAGCTCGGCTGGCAAGCGGGAGATCGCGGACTCGCCGCTTCCGCGCAACAGCGGGTGCGGACGAGCTTGATAGAAGCGAACCACGGAGCGCACGCGTCATGACCTCGCTTACCCACCTGCCCCGCCACTCACGCGCGTCGGAGCCAAAGGGCCCGCGTCGAATCTGCATCGCGACTCCGGAAGTCATCGGCCCCTACAAATGCGGCGGGATCGGCACGCTCTACACGACGTTGGCCGAGAGCCTCGCGGAAGCGGGCCACGACGTCACGCTGCTCTATCTGAGAGGCTCTTATTGCGAGAAGGGCTCCATGGACGAGTGGGTCGCCGCTTATGCGGAGAAGGACCTTCGTCTCGTACCGCTACCGCGGCCCATCGAGACGACGATCGACGGCGCGCTTTGCTCGGTCACCGCCTTTCACGCCTATGCCTGGCTGAGAGACAACCCGTTCGACATCGTTCACTTCCCCGAGCTCGCGGGTCCGGGGCACTATGCGCTGCTGGCCAAGAAGCTTGGGCTCGCATTCGGGCAAACCCTGTTCGTCGTCGGAACGCACGGGCCGACGCTTTGGGTGCGCGATGCCAATCGAGAGCCCCTGCACGATCTCTACGATCTCGAGAACGATTTCGTCGAGCGGCAAAGCGTCGCGCTCGCGGACGTGGTGTGGGGCCCGAGCCACTATCTGTTCGGCTGGATGCGTGAGCAGGAATGGCAGCTTCACGACCAGTGCTACGTGCAGCCCTACATCTTGCCGAAGGCCGCGCGCGCGACGAGCGACGAGCACGACTCGAAGGCGGACGAGCCGATCCACGAGCTCGTCTTCTTCGGACGCTTGGAGACCCGTAAAGGCCTGGAGCTATTCTGCGACGCGCTCGATGCGCTCGGGGCGCGGATCGGTAGTGACGCTCCGACGTTCTCCGTCACTTTCATGGGACGCAACTGGCAGATTGGAGAAGAAGAGAGCACGGATTACATCGCGAGACGCGCCGCGCAATGGCCGTGGTCTTGGAAGTGCGCGACGGACTGGAACCAGCCCGAAGCCATCAGCTACCTGAAGGCAGGCGGAAAGCTCGCTGTCATGCCGTCCTACATGGACAACTCTCCCAACACCGTTTACGAGTGCCTGGGCGCAGGGGTTCGCTTCATCGCCGGGGACTCGGGAGGGATTCCCGAGCTCATCCATCCGGACGATGTCGACGATATCTGCTTTCCACTCGAGCCGGAAGGCCTCGCAACCCGGATGCAAGAGGCGCTCGAGGTTGGGATCCGCGCCGCCAGGCCGGCGATCCCATTCGACGATAACGAAGCGCATTGGTTGGCTTGGCATGAGAGCGTCGACGCGTCGAGCGATGCAGCTCCTTCGATCCCCGACGTAAGTGTCGAGCTCATCAGGGTCGACGCCGGCAACACGGATGCGACCTGCCACGTTGCGTGGCGCTCGGCCGGCAAGGACTGTGAAGCCGATGTCTTGCTGTTCCTGGAAGAGCACCACCGAATCGAGGCTCACGCCATCGAACGCTTGCGACTCGCCGCGGCTCGAAGCGGTGCGGATGTTCTCACGACGTTCACGCACCAGTTCGATCCCGACGCGAGCGGCGACGTACCGATGGTGCTGTCCACTCGCATCCCTCTCGGCGGCTCGGTCGCGGTCGGCGCCCTCTATAACTGCTTCGGCCGAGGACCGGTATGGATCCGCCGCGAAGTCTTCGAGGCCTTGGGCGGATTCCCCGAGGGCGCTCGATCGACCGAAGACTTCGTGTGGGGTCTCTGCACGAAAGCGGCGGCGACCGGCTTTCGGGTCGAGGTTGTGCCCGAAGCGTTGTTCTCCGAGCCCTTGAGGCCCGATAACGATACGAAACGTAGTCCCTATCCGGACCATGTCGCGACGCTCCGCGCGCTCGCACGAGCGCTACCGGGACAGCTGTCGTCACTGGCGCTGGTCGCGGCTTCCCTCAAGCGTCGGAGAGACACGACCACCACCCGTAAGCGCAGCCGAACGGCGACTAGCAACCCGGTCGACACGCTGCTCTCCGCGGGACGTCTCCTCGCCGATCGCGGCGCTACCGGAGAAGCGTTGCGGGTTCTGGAGAGTGCACGAGAGATCGCCCAACAGCTCGATCGGCCGGTCGAGCGAGTGCAGGTGCTCCTCCTCACGGCCTATGCCCACGTGCGAAGCGGCGACAAGAAAGCCGCGAAGCATGTCGCTCTCGAGGCGATCGCCTTCTCCGCCCGTAGCGGGAGCCCGCCGAGTCTGTTCGAAGCGTTTCTTCGCGTCGCGGAGATCACCTCTCTCATCGGAGACCACGAGACTTCGAGCCAGCTCTATCTCGA
>JAJCXL010000124.1 GCA_029263435.1 Acidobacteriota bacterium
GCGGCATGCGTTCTCTCCCGACACGCTTCGACTGCTGGCGTGGTTCGGGCACGATCTCCGCGAGATCGGAAACCAAGGAAGCGCGCAGGTCATCGTCGTCAATCCCGAGGATGGGATGCTCGAAGGTGGCGTCGACCGCCGGAGCGCCGACAGCGGCGCCGCCGTCTACTAGCCGCCCCAAGTAAAAAGGACCTGGTCCATTTTTACGTAAATGGTAAAAAGGGGTCAGACCCCTTTCTTGGGGTGGATTGCGACCGGTCAACCGGCGAGGGCAGCCATCGGCTGAGACTTTCGAAAATAGGCGCTGGCGCCGGCGGCGGTCAGGACACACCACGCGGCGAACAGCGCTCCGGGGAGCGCGGTCTGTGGGTCGAAATGCGCGAGTGCGAGAGCGACGCCCAGGCCGGCATTCTGCATCCCGATCTCGGTCGCGAGCGCCAATCGGTGCCTCGAGTCGAACCCGTAGAGCTTCGCGAGCTGCCATCCGAGGAAATAGCCGGCCGCGTTGACGAGGACGACGTAGCCGAAGACGCTCGCGCCCACCGTCGCGATCCGAGCTTGATTCGTGGCCACCGCGTAAGAGCAGATGATGACGATCGCGACCGACGCGACCGCGGGACAGATCACGCGCGCGCGCTCTTGCTGCACCTCGCCGAGCTGGCGACGGATCGCCATCCCAAGCAGCAATGGGACGAGCACGGTCTGGAGGATCGTCAGAAACAGCGGCCAAAACGCGATCGGCATGAACGCCCCCCCGAGGAGGCGGACCAGGCCAGGTGTGACCACGGGCGATAGAAACGTCGCGACCGTTGTCAACGTGATCGAGTAGGCGACCGCGCCGCCGGCGAGATAAACGACCACGTTGCTCGCCATCGCACCCGGCGCGCAGGCGACGATGATGAAGCCGAGTGCTAACTCCGGATCGAACCCGCTGAGCGTTGCGACCGTATAGCCCAAGAGGGGCATCACCGTGTACTGGGTGAGGACCCCGAGAAAGATGCGTTTCGGGTGCTTGAGCGTGAGATTGAGGTCGGCGGGCTCGAGGACGATCCCGAGCGCCAACATCGTCGCTGCGAAGAGCCAAAGAAAAGTGTTCGAGAAAATCAGAAATGCCGGCGGGTAAAAGTAGGCAAGGACCGCACCAGCGAGAGTCAATGGCGCGAGCTGGGTGGAGAGGATCCGCATGAGCCCCATCGGTTACGACCGTAGCACGTAATCTGCCTGCGGTATGATGACGGACGCTCGATCATCAATAGCTGCCAAGAGGGAAACCGTATGATTTCAATCGGGAGTGTGTTGCTGATGACGCTGGCTTTGGGCGCTTCCACCTCGCAGACCCAGGGGCCGGTCTTTCCGTACCCCATCGACGTCCACGACTTCGACAATGGGCTCAAACTCGTCGGAGTGAAGTTCGACAGCCCAGGCCTCGCCGCCTATTACAGCGTGGTCAGAGTCGGAGCCCGACAAGAAGTCGACAAAGGAAAGAGCGGGTTCGCGCACTTTTTCGAGCACATGATGTTCCGCGGTACCGAGGCCTACCCGACGGATGCCTACAACGATGCTTTGCGCGGGATTGGAGCCGACTCGAACGCCTACACCTCCTCGGATCGGACCGTCTACCACATCCTCGCGAGCGCGAGCTCCTTGCCGCACATCGTCGAGATCGAAGCCGATCGATTCCAGAACTTGAAGTATGAAGAGGCGGAGTTTCAGAAAGAGGCGGGCGCCGTGCTCGGCGAGTACAAGAAGAGCGCGGCCAACCCATTCTCCGGCTTGTTCGAAAAGCTGCAAGACACCGCCTATGACGTCCATCCTTATCAGCACACGGTCATCGGCTTTCTCGAAGACATCGAGGCGATGCCGACGCTATACGACTACAGCCTCGAGTTTTTCGATCGTTACTACCGGCCGGAATATGTGACGCTATTGGTCGTCGGCGACTACGAGTGGGACGCGCTTCTCGCGGAAGTCACCGACAAGTACGGAGATTGGCAGCGCGGCGGTTACGTGCCCGACATCCCGGAGGAGCCGCCGCAAACGGCGCCTCGAAGAGGCGAGGTGTCTTGGCCTGCGCCGACTCTTCCCATTCTCGCCGTCGCTTACCGGGCGCCGGCATTCAGCACGGACGCCATCGACATGCCGGGGCTGGACGTCCTCTCGCAAGTCCACTTCGGCTCGACCTCTCCGATTTTCCAGGACCTCGTGCTCGAAAAACAGTGGGTCGATTTCATTCAAGCCGGAGCGACCGATCAAGTCGACCCTCCGTTGTTTACGATTCTTACGCGTGTGAGACAGCCCGATAAGCTCGAAGCGGTCGAGGCGGCGATCCTGGCCGAAGTCGAGCGCATCTCGAATGAGCTCGCCGACGCTTCGAAGCTGGACGCGACGAAGAGCCACATGAAGTATCAGTTCTTGACCGGGCTGGACACGGCGGATGCTGTCGCCAACACCATGGCCCATTACTTGTCGCTGACGAACGATCCTCGGACCGTCAACCGAGTCTACGAGCTCTACGACCAAGTCAGTGCCGAGGACGTTCGCCGTCTCGCGAAGAAATATTTCGGTGCTTCCAATCGGACGGTGGTGACGTTGACGCCGTCGCCCGATGCGAGTGGCGGCAGTGAGGAGGAGTAACCCATCATGCGATGGATGGTGCTGGTGCTGCTGATGTGCGTGGTGGGAAGCGTTCGATCCGTGGTCGGCGACGAGCGCGATACCGTGCTCCTGGAAAGCCCGGGAAATCCTCTCGTCAGCTTCCGGTTCGTCTTTCACGTCGGTTCGAGCGACGACCCTGACGGCAAGCAAGGCCTCGCGGCGCTCACGGCGCTGATGTTGACGCAAGGAGGCACGGAGGAGCTCTCGCTCCAAGAAGCGATGGAAGTGCTCTATCCGCTGGCGGCGAATGTGTCGTCACAACCCGACAAAGAAGTAACCACCTTCATCGGGCGCGCCCACCGCGATCACCTCGAAGAGTTCTTCTCGATCTTTCGCGAGAGACTCGAAAAGCCCCGTTTCGCGGAAGACGATTTCGCCCGCAACAAGGACCAGCTCTTGAACTTCGTGAGCAAGTCGCTGAGAAGCCAGGACGACGAGGAGCTCGGAAAGCACGCGTTCGAGTGGCAATTGTTCCAGGGGCATCCTTATCAGCATCCCGTCGAAGGCACCGTGCAAGGCATCGCCGCCATCACTCTCGACGATGTGAAGAAGTTCTATCGAGAGCACTACACCTTCGCCAACTTGCAGATCGGGCTCGCGGGCGATTTCCCGACCGGCTTCGCGGAACGGGTGCGCGAGGACTTTCGTAAGGCGTTGCCCGCGGGGAGCGACGAGAAAGAGTCACTGCCGGAGCTGACGAAGGGCAAAGGGCTCGACGTGATGATCGTCGACCGCGCGGCCGCGGACTCGACCGCGGTGAGCCTCGGCTTTCCTCTCTCCATCACCCGCGCCGATGAGGATTTCTATCCGCTCCTCGTGGCGAACATCTATCTCGGTGACCATCGGAGCTTCAACGGCGTCTTGATGAACGAGCTCCGGGCGAAACGCGGTCTCAACTATGGAGACTACTCCTATATCGAAGCGTTCATCCAGGAAGGCGGAAGCACGTTTCCGGTGCCGAACATCTCTCGCCGCCAGCAATATTTCTCCATCTGGATCCGGCCGGTGGCGCACGACAACGCGCATTTCGCCCTAAGAGGCGCCATTCACTTTCTGCGTCGGCTCGTCGACGAAGGCATGAGCGAGGAAGAGTTCTCCGCGATGCGCGACTACGTCCGCAGCTACTCGAAGCTCTGGGTGCAAAATCTCGATCGTCGCCTCGGCTATCAAATGGACTCGAGCTTCTATCAAACCGATTTCTACATCGACGCGATCGAGAAAAAGCTCGAATCGATGACCGTCGACGACGTCAACCGGGCTGTCAAGCGCCATCTGGACCGATGGGACTTCCGCGTCGCGGTAGTCTCCGGTGAAGCCGCGAAGTTGAAGCAGGCCATCGAGACCAACCAGAAGAGCCCGATGACCTATCAGGCCGAGGGCACGGCGGACGACGTTCTCGCTGAAGACAAGCGCATCGAGGTTTTCGAGCTTCCGATCGAGGGCGTCCGAATCGTCCCCGCCTCAGAGATGTTCGAGAAGTAAGAGGCGCTTCTTCGCTCGAAGAGCCCGACCGAGCTCAGCGAGTCCGGGGCGCGACGGTGACTTGGCCCTGTCGCTCCATTCGAAGCTCCACCGCTTTGCCGTCTTCGACCGTGAAGGTGACGCGAGCATCTGGATCTTCCGCCGAGGTGAACGCGTGCTCGCCGGTCGGGCGCAGGGTTTGACCGCCAAGACGCAGCGCACCGTCTTCCAGGCGCACCTCAATGGGAGATCGTCCAGGATGGTAGACCCCGACGTAGACACCCAGTGCTGCTTCCGACAGCGGGATCTCATCGACGGAGGGGCTTTCGAGTCCGAGCACGACTCGCGCGATCGCGCTCTCGATAACCGACGGGTTGGCGGAACCGGTATTGGTCAGCACCGCGACCGTGACCTCGTCGTGCGGGTAATAGGACAGGTGCGCGCGGAAGCCGTTGATCCCACCGCCGTGCGTCACTTTGAGATGGTCATCGAGGTGAGCGACGCCGACCCCGTAGCCGTAAGTCAGCCGATCGCCATTGGAGAGCCGACCCGGGGTCGTCATCTTCTCGAAGCTCTCCGCGCTCAGCAGCTGGTGCGACACGAGAGCCTTCTGCCACCTCAAGAGGTCGTGAACACTCGAGCCGAGTGAGCCGGCAGCGTAGGGGAGCCTCATGCTCAAAGGGTCGTCGTTGACGAGCGCCCCGTCCTTCACCTCATAACCTTCGGCTCGGCGCGGCACGATGGGGTCGTTGTCGAGATAGTGGGTCTCATCGAGCCCCAGCGGCTCGAAGATGTTTACTTTCAAAAAATCCGTATAGCTTTGGCCGCTCAGCTTCTCGATGATGACCCCGAGAAGATAGTAGGCGGAGTTGTTGTATTGATACTTCTCCCCCGGAGCGAACTCGAACGGTTCGGCTCCGAATAGCGACATCATCTCTTCTTGGGACAGGTCGAGCCGAGCCGTCTCCCAGAATGACGGCATCTCCGTGTAGCCCTTGATGCCCGACGTGTGATTCAGCAATCGCTCCACGGTAATCGTTCGTCCATGGGTCGGGTAGTCCGGAAGGAGCGTCCCGAGCTCAGTATCGAGAGAGAGCTTTCCCCGTTCCACCAGAAGCAGGATCGCGGCAGCGGTGAATTGTTTCGTCACCGAGCCGATCCGAAACACGGTGTGTGCGTCGACGGCGACGTCATTCTCGACGTCCGCGAGACCATAGCCTTTCGCTAGGACGACGTCGTCTCCCTTGGAAATGCCCACGGCCACGCCCGCGATGTGGCTCCGCTCCATCGCTTCGGAGACGATGGCATCCACCTCGCCGACGAGCCCGTTGGATTGAGGCAAGGCCGGAGCCGCCACGACCACCATCGCCCATGCGAATAAAGCCATTCTCCGTGGGTGTCTCATGTTGTCGGAGTCTAACCGATGCGTGGGCTTGCGGTCTCGGGGATTGCTACAATGCCGCGATGAACACGTTTCGAAGAATCCTCTTACTCGCGATGAGTATTGCCTCGCTCCATTGCGGTCCGCCGCCCGAGCGCTACGAGCTCGAAGGCAAAGTCGTTTCCGTCGAGGCCGACGCGGGTCGGGTGACGGTGGCCCATAAAGAAGTCCCTGGCTTCATGGGCGCGATGACGATGCCCTTTCCTGTGGCGGATCGGCAGATCCTCGCTTCGATGCAGGAAGGCGACAAGCTCCGAGCGACGCTCGTCGTCCAAGGCAGCTCACACTGGCTGGAAGATCTCGTCGTGAGCCGCTCGACGGCCTCAGGCTCTCAATACGACCCCGACACGCCGAGAGGCCCCGAGCCCGGCACGGAAGTGCCGGATGTCGAGCTGACGAATCAAGACGGTGACACCATCCGCGTCAGCGACTTCCAAGGAAAGGCGGTGGTGGTCACTTTCATCTACACCCGCTGCCCGCTGGTGGAGTTTTGCCCGCGGATGAATGCGAACTTCGGGGTGCTCGAACAGGCGCTTTCGAAAGACGAAGGGCTCTATGAGAAGAGCCACTTACTCACCGTGAGCTTCGACCCGGAGTTCGACACGCCTGAGCTCCTGCGAACCTTCGCGCTCCAGCAGCCGGCGATTACCGAGAAGACGTTCGCGCATTGGGACTTCGCTACCGGCACCCAAGAGCAGGTACGCACCCTTGGCTTTTATCTCGGTCTGATGTTCGGCGACGGTGCGACGACGGACGAGATCGTCCACAACTTGAGGACCGGCCTCATCGCACCGGATGGGACATTGGCGAAGCTGTACCTCGGAAATGAGTGGACCCCCGAAGACGTGCTCACCGACCTTTCCGCGCTCGTGAACGACGAACGCTCGCTGGAGGAAGCAAAATGAAACGTCTACTTTGGATCGTCGTCGCGCTCTCGACGGCCGGACTCTCGGTCGCCGAGGAGAACGACAAACCGATCGCGCCTCGGCTCAGCGGCCTGGGGAATCTCCACTACGCGATCACGACCTCGTCGCCAGACGCCCAAGCGTTCTTCGATCAAGGCTTGCGGCTCACCTACGGGTTCAACCACGCCGAGTCCGTGCGCGCGTTTCAAGAGGCGCAACGTCTCGACCCGAGCTGCGCCATGTGTTTTTGGGGAGAAGCGCTCGCTCTCGGCCCGAACATCAACGACCCGATGCCTCATGAGCGTCAGCTCAAAGCGCTGGCCGCCATCGGCAAAGCGTCGACCCTCTCATCCGGCGCTTCGAAGAAAGAGCAGGACTTCATCGAAGCGCTTCTCACTCGCTACAGCGATGACGAGAACGCGGACCGCGCCGTCCTCGACCAGACCTATGCGGACGCGATGGGGAAGCTATGGCGCAAGTATCCGCGGGACCCGGAAGCCGGAACCCTGTATGCGGCGGCTCTCATGGACACCATGCCCTGGAACTACTGGGACGAGAATCTCGGTCCCCGGCCGGGCACGGAGGACGTCGTGACGTCGCTCGAAGGCGTGCTCGCAGCCTACCCCGACCACCCTGGGGCGCATCACTACTACATTCATACCGTGGAAGCTTCGGCCGAGCCGGACCGAGGCGTCGCGAGTGCCGAACGGCTCGCACAGCTCATGCCGGGCTCGGGCCACTTGGTCCACATGCCGTCGCACATCTACTTGCGAGTGGGACGCTACGCGGACGCGTCCGATGCCAATGTGGATGCCATTCTCGCGGATGAGGACTACATCGCCCAGTGCCAGGCGCAAGGCCTCTACCCCGTTGCCTACTACCCGCATAACAGTCACTTCTTGTGGTCGTCGTCGAGCCTCGAAGGACGAAGCGAGGTCGCGCTCGACGCGGCCGAGAAGACCGCGTCTCGGGTGCCCGTCGACATGGCCGCTCAGGCCGGATCCCTCCAGTCCTTTCTCCTCACGCCGCTCTACGCAAGAGTGCGTTTCGGCCGTTGGCAAGAAGTGCTGACGACGCCGCCGCCTTCCTCCGGCATGCCGTTCATGATGGGAAACTGGCACTACGCCCGGGGCGTCGCTTTTGCCGCTCGAGGTCAGCTCGAGCGTGCCGACGAGGAGCTCGCCGCGCTCGAGAAGATCGCTGCGATGCCTGAGATGGAAACCTTGATGGTGAACAACGCCACCGCGGCGCACGTGCTGCACTTGGCCGCCGCTCTCGTCGCGGGGGAGAAAGCCGCGAAAGCGGGCGATATCGATGACGCCGTCGAAAAGCTGGAGCACGCTGTCGCGCTCCAGGACGACCTCCCCTACATGGAGCCCCCGAACTGGCACTATCCCGTGCGCCAGACCCTCGGTGCCGTGCTCCTCGATGCCGAACGGCTCGAAGAGGCCGAGAAGGTCTACCGGAAGGATCTGGAGATCATTCCTCACAACGGGTGGTCGCTGTTCGGTTTGCTGTCGACCCTTCGCGCAATGGGGAAGACCGAGGCCGCCGCACGCGTGGAAGCCGAGTTCAAGAAAGCCTGGGCTCGCGCGGATGTCACGCTGACCTCATCGAGGTTCTAAGAAACGAAAAAGGAGCGCAGGGCTCGACCCTGCGCTCCCGACTTCCGACGTCCGCCCGCTTCTAGTTCTTGTTGCGGTCCTTCTTCAAGAGCTCGTAGACGGCCCCGCTCGCGGCACCGATGGCAGCGCCTACCGCGGCGCCTTTCTTGCCTTTGGCTATCCCGCCGATGACGGTTCCGGTACCGGCGGCGCCCCCGATGACGACCGCGCGCTGTTTCCAGGTGCGTTCATCTTGCGTGGGCTCGACCTCGATACCGCGATCGGCCTCGGTGGGCCCCACGGCGGACTCGCTACGTTCCATCGGAGCGTGAACCACGACGGGCGCTGGAACCTGGGCTGGGGCTGGCACCGTCTCTACCCGCACGACTTGAACTCTCGGCTCGCGCTCGGCGAATACTTCCGGCGTGGCGACGACTGAATCTGTCTCCTTACCGACGCAGCGGACCTTGAAAGACTGGCCTTCGTCCGTGAGGACCGGCTCGAGCAATGCCTCTCGGCCCTCGCCGCAATCCACGAGCGGCGCGTTGTCGATCGCCGCCTGGAAGTTTGAGGGTTCCGCGCGCGAGATCGACGCGGAGCTCATCATGAAACCTCCGAGCCCGAGTCCGAGCCCGAAGATGCCTACGATCCATCCATTTAGCGTTCTCATCTTAGTTCTCCTTCTTCCGGCGTTACCCGAAAGTAGTGCAAACGAAGATCCAGAATGCTAAGTGTTTGAAGGCGGGGGAGTTAAGCGCCGACCCGTGATGAAGATCACGGGCCGGCCTGTCCTCTGAAGAGGACGATTCTTAGCTTTTTGCGAACGGGCTGAACATCGGCACCGTGGAGCCGCATTGACGCGCGGTTGCGATGCTTTCGTACACTTCCTTGGCGACCGACGGCCCGGTGCGGGCGCAGTGCTTGTCGAACGCTTCGGTGAGGTTCTGGGCGACCATCTCCTCGTTCATCATCTCGATGTTTCGTCGCTCGAGCATGTGCACGAGCTCACCATCCTTGAACAAAGCGATGGCTGGCGATGACGGGGGGATGTCCACCATGTGATGGCGAGCACGCTCCGTTGCTTCCCGATCGACGCCGGCAAAGACGGTTTTCAAGTGATCCGGGATCAACTTGTGTTGGAGCGCACGGGTGACGCCGGGACGGGCCGAACCGGCAGCGCAGCCGCACACGGAATTGACGATGACCAATGTCGTTCCGGACTCCTTGATGGCGGCATCGACCTCATCAGCCGAATGAATTGGGTCCACGCCACACTGGGCGAGCTCTTGCCACATGGGCTTGACGGCCTCTGGATCATACAAAGGTTGCATTTTTCGAGTTCCTCCGTTTCAGAAGCTACGCTAGCACAAAAAAGTGAACCTCGCGGCACTGGCCTCCGTCGAAGGAGATGACGCTCTTCTTAGGAGGATTCTTATGCGCAACGCCCTCGTCCTAGCCGTTTTCTTCGCTTGTCTCGCTTCGTTCGGCTTCTCGCAAACGCAGGCGCGGATCGACCGGACGTTCTCCGTCGAAGCTCCACCGACGATCGTCGTCAGAAACGAGGACGGACGCACCCACTTCACGTCTCATGACGCCGACCGGGTCGTGGTCCGTGCGACGAAGGAGGTCACCGGTGCGAAGAGCCGGGAAGAGGCTGAGAGACGGGCGGCCGAGGTCGACGTGCGGATCGAGCAAACCGGCGACCGCGTCGAGGTTCGCACTCTCTACCCGAAGACCCGCTGGATCTCTTGGGACGGCGTGAGTGTGCTCGTACACCTTGCGATCGAGGCGCCGCGCCGCAGTGATCTCGACGTGCGCAGCGAAGACGGCGAAGTCGTCATCGACGGACTCGACGGCGCGCACCGGGTGCATGTCGAAGACGGTCGGCTCGAGATCACCGACAGCTCCGGCCGATTCGAGATCCAAGCCGAGGACGGCGACGTCCGGCTCGTGGGAGTCCGAGGCGACGTCACCGTTGTGGCCGATGATGGAGACCTCACCCTTCACGGCGTGCTCAACGCGCTCTATGCGAACGCGGATGACGGCACCGTCGAGATTCGTGTCCTTCCCGACTCCGAGATGACCTCCGATTGGAACGTTCAAGCGGAGGACGGCTCCGTGCGGATCGAGCTCCCCGACGGCTTCGCGGCCGAACTCGATCTGCGGGTCGGCGACGGTCGGATCGATGTCGATTCGCCGGTGAAGATTCGCTCGTCTTCAGACGGACACATGAGCTCGACACTGAACGGTGGCGGTCGCACTCTCGAAGTCCGGACCGACGACGGATCGATCCGAATTCGCTGATCCGGTCCCGGGGTCCCGCTGGTAGAATGCGGGACCTATGCGTCCGAGCGTCATTGGTGCCGCGATTCTCTTCGTCGCGAGCACCGGGCCTCTCTCGGCGTCCGCGCAGACTCGCGTGAACGTCGACTACGACACGGCACGGCTCGAGCGAGAGCTGAACGCCACTCGAGCATCGGGCCCGATCGTTACCGATGGCAGGCTCGATGAAGCTGCTTGGCGGGAAGCGCCCGTCGCGAGTCAGTTTCTCCAAAACGATCCGCGCGAAGGCGAGCCCGCCACCTTCGATACTCAGGTCCGGGTGCTCTACGACGACGAGAATCTCTACATCGGCGTGACCGCGCTCGACGACGATCCACAAGCTATCGTCGTCAACGATCTGACCCGCGACTTCAACTCTCGTGCGGGAGACGCGTTCGGGGTTGCGCTCGACACGTTTCACGACGGCCGCAACGGCTTCATGTTCATCACCAATCCAGCCGGCGCCAAGTTCGACGCTCAGTTCGTGAACGAAGGACGCGAGTTCAACTCGGATTGGGACGGTGTCTGGCACGTGGCCAGCCGAGTCACAGATAGCGGGTGGGTGAGCGAGATCGTCATCCCGTTCAAGACCCTTCGTTTCGGTGACGCGTCGAGCCAGACCTGGGGTATCAACTTCTTGAGAAGAAACCGGCGGCTCAACCAGGACTCGTTCTGGTCTCCGATTCCGCGGATCCACAACCTTGCCCGGGTGTCTCTCGCCGGTACTTTGACGGATTTGGACGGGCTACGAGCGAGGCGCGATATCAAAGTCACGCCCTACGCGCTCGGAGACGTCACGACCAAGTCCGGCGACTCTTCCGGAAGTGTCGACGGCGGCCTCGATGCCAAGCTCGCCGTTGGAAGCGGCCTCCGGCTCGACCTCACTCTGAACACCGACTTCTCTCAAGTCGAAGCGGACGTCCAGCAGATCAACTTGACGCGTTTCAGCTTGTTCTTCCCGGAGAAGAGGGACTTCTTTTTGGAGAACTCCGGCATCTTCCGCTTTGGTCCTCCCACCGACCCGCGCGTGTCCACGTTCCAAGCCACCTTCGGCTCGGTCGCCGCGCCGTCCAACTTACGCGGCGGCCAGAGCCGCGGCAACGACTTGCTCCTGTTTTTCAGCCGCCGTATCGGTTTATCCGACGAAGGCCAGCCTATCCCCGTCATCGGCGGCGGCCGCTTCACCGGCCGGGTCGGAAAGTATGAGATGGGTTTCTTGAACATCCAGACCGGCGACGAGCCCGCGCTCGCCGGAGACAGCCTTGCTGCGAACGGTGACAACTTCACCGTCGCTCGCGTGCGCCGCAACATCTTTGGAAACTCCGATATCGGCGTCATGTTCATCAACCGCTCGAACATGAACAGCGATCACTTCAATCGCGCCTTCGGACTCGACGCGAACTTCCGGATCACCCCCGAGATCGACATCAACGGCTACGCCACCAAGACCTCGACGAAAGACGTCTCCGGCGATGACTTCGCCGGACGTGCGGCGTGGAGCTACAACGGACGCTTGTGGCAGTTCTCGAACGCGTTCTCGACGTTGCAGGACAACTTCAATCCCGAAGTCGGCTTCGCCCCCAGGATCGGCGTCAAGCGAAGCTCCGCTTTCGTCGGCTACCACTATCGACCCTCTTGGGGCGGCAACTTCTTACGCGAGATCAATCCTCATTTCGAGTTCGAGTACTTCACCGACCAGCAAAACGTCGTCGTCAGCCGCTACTTCAACGCGCACTTCTCGTTCCAAATGCAAAATGGCGGCTTCATCGAAGGCGGCTTGAACACCAACCTCGAGCAGCCCCAAGACGACTTCCCCATTCACCCCGACGTCACCATCCCGCCCGGCTTCTACACGTTCAACGAAGTGTTCGCCATGATCTTCACAGACACGAGCCGCTTGTTCTCCGCGAACGCGCGGGTCTCGACCGGCGATTTCTACTCGGGCACCAGGGACTCCATCTCACTCGGCGGCGTTTTCAAGCTCGGCGCCAAGCTGACCGCGCAGATCGGCTGGACCTACAACGATATCGAGCTCGCCGAGGGTGCCTTTACGACGCATCTTCTCACCACGCGCTTCGCCTATAGCTTCAATACCAACATGTTCTTGAACGCTCTGGTGCAGTACAACAACATCAGCGACGAGTGGAGCGCCAATGTCAGGTTCAACATCATTCATCGTCCGCTCTCCGACTTCTTCATCGTTTATAACGATTTGCGCGACGAGACGGGAACGCTCAAGAATCGCGCCATCATCGCGAAGTACAGCTACTTGTTCAGCTTCTAGGAAGGAGCCAGGATGCGGACGATAGCGATAGCCCTAGCGTGCATTACTGTTCTTTGCGGATCGGCCTACGCCGAGGACAACCCGGTCGTCGAGATCGCGACCAACCTCGGCGCGTTTCGAGCCGAGCTCTATCCCGACAGCTCGCCCTTGGCCGTCGAGAACTTTCTCCAATACGCCGAAGACGGCTTCTACGAGGGCATGATCTTTCACCGCATCCGCAAAGGGACGTTGATACAAGGCGGCGGCTTCAACTGGGGTCTCCAGCAGAAGAAACCGAGAAAGCCCATCAAGAACGAAGCCCAGAACCGGATCAAGAA
>JAJCXL010000125.1 GCA_029263435.1 Acidobacteriota bacterium
CTCGATCTCGAGAATGTCGCCCGTCTTGATGGCGCGCTCCGACAAGAGAATGACGCCGGCGACGAAGTTTTGCGTGATGCTTTGCATCGCGAAGCCGATGGCCACGGCGAACAAGGCGCCTGCAGCGAACAGAGCGGATAGATCGATACCGACGGTCTGAAGCGACACGCCTAAGCCGAAGAGCAACACGACATAGTGCGTGAGACCGGTGATGGTGCCCGCCGCCTTCGAGCCCGCTTTGCTCTTGCTCAACACCCGCCACAACATGTTGCGGATCATGCGAGACACGATGATGGTGGTGAGCAAAACGAGGCCCACCGTAATTAACGTCGACACGGTGAGAGTCGTCTCGCCGATGTCGAAAAGCTTCGTGTCGAGAACGGTTCTCGTCGCTTCCAAGAATCGCTGCATGTCTTGACCTCCCGTTCGAGAAAACAACAAAAGACCCGGGCCGAAAAAAGGGCTGAAAAAAGGGCTGAAAAAAGGGGTCTGACCCCTTTTCTCGGCCGCGGTCTACTAGCTCAGACCCGGTAGACGCTCCAATCGCCACATGGCGTAGAGTTTTTCGAGGGGCAGGCCCACGACGTTCGTGAAAGATCCTTCGTAGCGCTCGACCAGAAGGCCGCCTTTTCCCTGGGCTCCGTAGGCGCCTGCTTTGTCCAGCGGCTCTTTGGTGTCGACGTACCAGCGGATCTCCTTTTCGGTGAGCGCCCGGAAAACGACCCGGGTCGACGCCACCGCGCTTCGGGCGCGTCTCTTGTCGGCGTGAACGAGCGCTATCCCGCTATAGACCCGATGGGCCCGTCCGGAGAGCTTTCTCAGCATCGCTCGGGCGTCTTTCGCGTCGTCAGGCTTTCCCAAGATGTCGTTTCCGAGCGCCACGGTCGTATCCGCCGCGAGGATCCATGCTTTTGGGTGCCGTGTCGAGACGGCTTCGGCCTTGTCCAATGCGACCCGACGCACGTACTGGCGCGGAGACTCGTTCGGTCGCCGGGTCTCATCGACGTCCGGCACCACTTTGCGAAAATCGATGCCGAGATCTTTCAGTAGCGCGGCCCGTCTGGGTGACGAGGAGGCGAGAACGAGGGTCATTGACCGATACCTCCGCGAAACGATGCGTAATCGCTCGGCGTGTCGATATCCGTGGTGACGCCCTGATGACGGACCGGTAGCTCGAAGAGATCCTTTTCGTGGTCCCACACCACCTGTCGAGCACCTACCGATGCGGGGGCGTTCGCGATCTCGGGGAACACTTCACGCGCGAAGAGCACCGGGTGGCCTCGCTTCCCATCGAAAACCGGAAGCACGATCGGGCTCGGGTGAGATTCGAATCGGGCGATGAGAGCGTCGACGACCCTCGGGTCGATATCGGGATGATCCACCGGGCAGAGGAGCGCCCCGTCGACGTCGTCGATGAGAGACGCGAATCCCGCTTGAATCGAGGAGAGCATGCCGTCTCGATAGCTTGGGTTTTCGACCACGCGCGCATCGCCCAGCTCGATATCGCTCCGCAGGGCTCGAGCGTCGTGCCCCAAAACGACGACGAGGGGCGACGCTCGTGAGCGCTCGAAGACCCCCACCAGATGGGAGAGAAACGTCGTCTCCGAGCCGTCCGGCTCGGGGAAGGGAAGTCGCGCTTTGGGGGAGCCCATCCGTCGTGACTCGCCTGCAGCGATGATAATCGCGGCGATCATGGCCGTGACATAATAGCAATGTGCGGCAACAGCAGGTGGCCATCAAAGAGCTCTTGCGATTGGCGCTCCCCGCCGACGCTCGCGAGCGCATCTATTCGGTCGAGCTCATCCACCACGCTTGGCCTCGAGCCGTGGGCGCGGAGCTCGCCAAGCGTTCCGAGCCGGAGGCACTAAGGGGCGGAGTTCTCACCGTCCGGGTCACCGACGCGACCTGGGGCAAGATGATCTACAAGCTCCAGGACCGGATCGTCGACAAGCTCAACCAGGAGCTCGGTGGAAGGCTCATCCGCCGCATCAACTTCACCAAGCGCAGCCAGCTCCAGCATCCATTCGAAGACACGGTGCCGGAAACACCTGCTGCCGAGCCTACGCCTCCCGAGGCGGTGGTCTCCGCCGCGTCGGCCATCGAGGAGCCCGAGCTGCGGGCTCTCGTGCTGAGAAGCGCGGCGCGCTATTTGGATGCACAAAGTCAACGGAGGAAGTAGAAGTGGAAGACGTTTTTATCGTAAGCGCAGTCCGAACTCCCACCGGGAAGTTTCTCGGCGCACTCAAGGGTTTCAAAGCCACCGAGCTCGGAGCGATGGTCGTGCGTGAGGCGGTGTCTCGCGCCGGGGTCGAGCCCGCTCGGGTCGACGAAGTCATCATGGGAAATGTCGTCTCCGCGGGCCTCGGCCAGAATCCCGCGCGGCAAGCGGCACTCGGCGCCGGCCTCGACCCGAGCGTCGCGGCCCTGACGATCAATAAAGTCTGTGGCTCTGGCTTGAAGGCGGTCATGCTGGCGCGACAAGCGATTCTCGCCGGCGACGCACAGATCGTCGTCGCGGGGGGCATGGAGTCGATGTCGAACGCCCCTTACCTCATCCCCAAGATGCGGGAGGGCTTGCGGCTCGGCCATGGCAAGCTCATCGATGCCGTCGTACATGACGGGTTGTGGGACATCTATAACGACTTCCACATGGGCATCACCGGCGAGATGGTTGCCGAAAAGTATGATGTCGCTCGCGAAGAGATGGACGCCTACGCTGCTGAGAGCCATCGCCGCGCGGCGGCTGCCACCGAGGCCGGGAAGTTCAAGGATGAAATCCTTCCGGTCACGATCCCGCAGCGCAAAGGTGAGCCTATCGTGATGCAGACCGATGAGCCCATCCGAGCCGACTCCACCGCGGAAGCACTCGGAAAGCTCAAGCCCGTCTTCAAGAAGGACGGCACCGTCACCGCCGGCAATGCTCCCGGCATGAACGACGGTGCCGCGGCGCTCCTCGTTGCCTCCGCCAAGGCCGTCGAAGAGCTCGGTCTTAAGCCCATCGCGCGCATCGTCGCGCAAGCGATCTCCGGCCTCGAGCCCGAGTGGGTGATGATGACGCCCGTGCCCGCGGTTCAAAAGCTGATGGAAAAGACCGGCTGGACTAACGACGACGTGGATCTCATCGAGCTCAACGAAGCGTTCGCGGTTCAGGCTTGTGCGGTGACCAAAGAGCTATCGCTAGACCGTGACAAGACCAACGTGCATGGTGGCGCGGTCGCGCTTGGCCATCCCATCGGCGCGAGCGGCGCTCGCGTCCTCACGACGCTTCTCCATGCGCTCAAGGATCGAAAAGGCACTCGCGGGATCGCGACACTTTGTCTCGGCGGCGGCAACGGTGTCGCCCTGGCGGTGGAGCTCGTTTCATGACGATCTCGAAAGTCGCCGTCATCGGGGCGGGCACGATGGGAAACGGCATCGCGCAGGTCTTCGCGCAAAACGGCTTCGACGTCTATCTTCGCGATGTCGAGGATGGGTTCATCGACCGTGGTCTCGCTGCGATCGATAAGAGCCTCGCGCGTCTCGTCAAGAAGGAGAAGCTTAGCCAAGAAGACGCTCAGGCCGCGCGCGATCGGATCGGCTCCGGCACCGAGCTTCGCGGGGCCAAAGATGCGCAGTTCGTCATCGAAGCCATCACCGAGAACCCCGACGCCAAGCGCTTGGTCTTCGAGAAGCTAGACCAGGTCACCGATAAGGACACCATCCTCGCGAGCAACACATCGTCGATCTCGATCACGAAGCTCGCGGCGACGACCTCGCGTCCCGACCGCTTCATCGGCATGCACTTCATGAACCCGGTGCCGGTCATGAAGCTCGTCGAGATCATTCGCGGTCTCCAAACGTCGGACGAGACCTACCGGGTGACGGAAGAGCTCTCGAAGAAGTTGGGGAAGGTCCCGGTCGAAGTCAACGATGCTCCGGGCTTCGTCTCTAACCGGGTTCTCATGCCGCTCATCAACGAAGCGATCTTCGCGCACATGGAAGGCGTCGCCACCCCGGAAGCGATCGACACTGTGATGAAGCTCGGCATGAACCATCCGATGGGCCCGCTCACCCTCGCGGATTTCATCGGCCTCGACGTCTGCCTCAGCATCATGCGAGTGCTCCATGACGGTTTCGGCGATCCTAAATACCGTCCGTGTCCGCTGCTCATCAAGATGGTCGATGCCGGCTACCTCGGCAGAAAGTCCGGCAAAGGGTTCTACGATTATTCCGAATCGAGCTAGCTAGACCCTTCGGCCGCGCCACCACCAAATCGCCGCCACGATTGGTCCGACGAGCACGACTTCTCTCGCGACGGCCAGCCAGTTGTGCAGGCTCAATAGCTTCGCCAGCGTGCCTCGGTAGATGTCGCTGAACAGGGTCACCGGGGCAATGGCGAACTCTTTCGAGAACGGCCACCAAAGCTCCATCCCGTAGGGCTCCGACGTGTCTTTCGAGAAGGCGTCGAGACCCATGTGAGTGAGATAGGCGGCAAATAAGATGAGCGCGTCTCGTCCCGGGCTCGCGCGTCCGGAGGCTCTGGCGGCCAAAAACGCTCCCATTGAAAAAAGAGTGGCGAACGCGAGGCTATGGGTGAAATAATGGTGATAGTTTTTACCCGTCAGGAAGTTCAAGCCGAAATCCAGATCGGCGAAACAGGCCGCGAAAACGGCCGCGAAGAAGAGCCAAAGGTCTTCCCGACGGCGAAAAGCGAAGTAAATACCCGCGCCAGCGAGCGTATGAGCAACCGGTGTAGGCATGAAAACGAACTTTAGCACAACCATATCCAGTAGGCGTTTGGTGTCGAAGGTCTATATATGGTAGTCTGCGCTCCGCCGAGGGGGACGCGAGCGCGAAATGGCCTCGACGGGGTCGTCGTCACGAAGGAGGCTTTACCCTCCCGATTTCGTCGTTCATGGCAAAGAGCACGGCTCGAACGATCCGGTCGAGCCCGAACCTAGGATTGAAAGAAGGAGAATCCATGTCGGAAGACAGCAGCGAACGCACGAAAGCGATTGATATCGC
>JAJCXL010000126.1 GCA_029263435.1 Acidobacteriota bacterium
GCGTTCACCCCGAAGGCCTCGAAGTAGTCGGACGAAACGTACTCGCCAACCACCGCCTCCGCCCCACGGTCCGTGCCGGTGAGGACGACGCGCAGTGGCCCAGCGATGACGAGAGTTTCGAACGAACGCGACCGACGGCGAAAATCGTCGAAGTCGGGAAAGGACACTTTGCCGGCGCCGTCTTCCTCCGTGAACGATTCGATCTGGACGAGGCGCTCCGGGCTCGGGTAGGGCGAGGGACGGAGCAGCACCGAATAAACGAGCGTGAAGATGGTGGTGGCAGCCCCGATACCAAGCGCCATGACGACGATGACCGCTACCGCGATGCCCTTGTGTTGCCGGAACGCACGCATGGAGGTGCGCAGGTTTCGAAGGATGCGATCCATGGCCTCTCCGACCCCGGTCATCTCGAACATTCTAGCCAGTTCCCTACCGTTAGTGGACTAGCGAGCGTCGCACAGGCGTAGTCCGAAGCCGGTAAACGTTGTCTCCCAAGCCCGCCCGAGCTCGACCGCGCGCGCCCCGGCCCGCGCGAGAGCGTCGTCGCGCCATGCGCTTACGAGCTCGTCGAACGCGAGGCCCGTAGCTTCCTCGTACATCCGCGCGCCAAACGGACCGCGGCTGTAGGCGAGCTCGATGAAGCGCTCTTGACCAACCTTTCGGGCGACGTAACGCATGAACGACGCTCGCAGTGGGTAGCTCTGCATCTCGCACGACAAGTTGAGCTCACGGTGACGCTCCAGGAGCGATCGAAGCGGCACATCGCGCCCGGTGTCCAGAAGGTAGGCGACCACCGCATCCGGCTCGGTGCCGAAATACGGATAAATATCGATGCTGCGGCCCGCTTCGAGCGCGACCGCTTCGGCGAAGCCTTCTTCCAGGAAACGCGCCCCGTGCTGAGCGAGTAGACGCATGCGGTCGGGAATAATAGCGCGCAACGCGTGGACGAGCTCGTGCGGGAACGAGCCCAAATATGAACCCTTGGGTCCGGGCGAACGGTACAAGTGCACGCGGCCGAGCGCGTCGACGTGGGGGATGCGGCGCTGACCCGCAACGAACATATCGCCCTCGAAGACCACCTCGATCGGAGCGGACGGCAGCCTAGAGGCACCGAGGAAGGACGCGACAGCGTCGTAGTCGGCTTCCATCCCGAGTCTCAAACGCTCGAGCTCCTCAGCTGAGAGAGACGCGTCGTTCGAGCGGATCACGAAATGCTCCTGACGTGCCTCCGCGCAGGCAACCGCGAGACATGCCGACGAGAACATCAGGATGAGAAGACGCACGACCCTAGTATCAACTCTCCCGGGTGGGCAATGCGACCGAAACAAAATTGATGCTGTCGGCGCGAACGTCCGACGTAAACTCAGCGGCGCGATGGAGCTCGAAACCTTCAGAGGCATACGGCGCGGGGCTGAGCTCGCCCACCGCTGGTGCCGGAAAACGTTCGCCGCGACGGACGCCACGAGCCTCTTTCTTCCCGCGGGGAGTAGCGTGATCGAGCTCTATAAACTCTGGGAAGAGAAGAGGCCGAGCTACCTCGAGGGCGTTTCGTTCCTGCAAGTCGATGACGTCGCCGATGGGCCGCGCCGAGGCATGTTTCTCGTCTTCCTCTTCCAGCACCTCCCGTCCTATCGTGACCGGATCGTGCCGGTGTCTCGAGGCGAACGGCCCGCCGAGCTCACGATCTTGGGGTTCGGTGCCAATGGGCACGTCGCGTTCCACGAGCCCGGGCTTCGAGACGACCTCGACAAAGCTCTCGTGCCGCTCGCGGACGAGACCGTCGATCGGCTGGCACTCGCGCCAGGAACACTCGGGCTCACCTACGGCGTAGGAGCGTTCCTACACACCGAGGCCATTCTCCTGATCGTCTCCGGCGAGGGTAAGGTCGATGCCTTCCAGAGATTCCTGGCGGACGATCCCGCGCTACCCGCCGCGCGCCTGCGAGCGCACGCCGATCTGACCGTCCTCGTGGATGACCGGATCTCCGCCGCCGCCTCTGCCTGATCCGTCGGCGTTAGAGCGCTCGATCCCAAGACTCCCGAGGGACCGCGGGCAAATAGGCCGGAGCGTTACTGGACAGTCTGTCTATAATTCCATTCATCGTCTTCAAGGGAGGCTACCGATTTGAGATTGGCTCGAGCTTTGATGATAGCTGGCTGCTGCATCGCGCCGACGACGACGTTCGCGCAAACCGATTCGGACGATCCGTTTCGCGCTTGGCTCATGTATTTTGGGGACCATCGGTTCGAAGCGGACAGCAAGTGGGGATTCCACTTCGACGGCCAGTATCGCGTCAACCAGTTCGGCTCCGGCAACGAACAGCTCCTGTTGCGCCCCGGCATCAATTTCGACGCGACGGACTCGCTGCAGCTGAGCGGTGGCTACGCGTTCATCCGCGACGCCGCGCCCAAAGGCTTCGACGTACCCGAACATCGGTTCTGGGAGCAGCTCATTCTGAGGCAGCGTGTCGGCTCCGTCGGACTGATGCACCGCTACCGCGTCGAGCAGCGCCTGGTCGGTAGAAAAATACCAGGCGCCGACGGGGAGGGCGAGCTAGACGGGTATCGGTATCGGAACCGGTTTCGATATTTTCTCAAAGCGACGATTCCGATCGGGCTGGAGGGTTTCTATATCGGTGCGTATAACGAGCTGATGCTGAACTTCGGGACCAGCGTCACCAACAGTGTTTTCGATCAGAATCGCAGCTACCTGGCGCTCGGCCGATCGCTCGGCCGCGTGGGGAACATCGAGATGGGCTACTTGCTTCAGTTGAACCAGCGCGGCACGGGTGGCTCCGTGACGAAGCGCCATATCGTTCAGGTCGGCTTCTTCTCTTCCGTGCCCATCCGTCAGTAAGTTACCGCTGAGCTGCAGTGGGGCGTTCGACGTCTACAACCGGAACCAACGGGCTCGCGACCCGGCGCGTTTCGATGCGCTGCACGAGCTCCGTCACGGTGGTGTCCATGGCGTTGAGTAGCGGCCGTGGGTAGAGACCAATCACGAACACCATGATGGCCAGCGGTACGAGTGCGACCGTCTCTTTGAAGTTGATATCGGAGAGGTGTCGGGCCGCTTCGGTATTCGGCTCGCCGAGTGCAACGCGCTGCAGCGTCCATAACATGTAGGCCGCCGCCAGCACGATGCCTCCCATCGCGAGGACCACCATCACGATGCTCACATAGGAGACGCCCGTCAGAACGAGAAACTCACCGATGAAGTTGCCGGTTCCCGGAAGAGCAAAGGAGGCCACTGAGAACAAGCTCAAGAACGCGACGAAGCGAGGCATGGTCTGATAGAGGCCGCCATAGTCACCGATGGCGCGGCTGTGGGTGCGATCGTAAAGCTGGCCGACGACGAGGAACAGGGCGCCCGTGGTCACACCATGAGTGAACATCTGAAGGATAGCGCCCTGGATGCCCTCAGAGTTGAACACGAAGATCCCGAGAGTGACGAAGCCCATGTGAGAGACGGAGGAATAGGCCACCAACTTTTTCAAATCGGACTGCGCCAGCGCCATGTAGCCGCCGTACAAGATCGCTACGACCGACAGCCAGAGGATGAAGGGGGAAAACCGCTCCGCGACACCCGGGAAGATGGGCACGCACAAGCGCAAGAACCCGTAACCGCCCATCTTGAGCAGGACTCCCGCAAGGAGAACGCTGCCGGCGGTAGGGGCCTCCGAGTGCGCATCGGGCAGCCATGTATGAAAAGGAAGCATCGGCAGCTTGATGGCGAAGCCGAGGAACAAGGCGACGAAGATCCAGGTTTGTGAATCGATGGGAATCGTTGATTGGGTGAGAACCTGCATGTCGAAAGAACGTCCGCCCTCGATATGCAAGCCGAGAATCCCGACCAACAGCAGCAAGCTCCCGGTGAGGCTGTAAAGCACGAACTTGAGACCCGCCGCGACGCGGCCAGGCCCACCCCACAAGACGATCATGAAGTACATGGGAATCATGGTGACTTCCCAGAGCATGAAGAAGAGAAACAAATCCATGGCCAAGAACACGACGAGCATCGCGCCTTCGACCAGCAGGACCAACATTAGGAAGGCCTTGAGGTTCGTGGCAATGGAGTTCCAAGAGCAGAGCACGCACAACGGCGGAAGGAGCGTCGTGAGGAGCACCATGAGGAGACTGATGCCGTCCACGCCGACCGCGTACTGGATGCCGAACGTGGGCATCCACTCCATGCGCTCCACGAATTGCATGCCGGTGGAAGCGGGGTCGAAGCCCGCCCACAACCGCGCCATCAATCCGACATTGAGGAGGGTGGCGCCCAGGGCAACACGAAGCACCCAGGCGCGACCTCGAACTAAAGCGAGCACCGGCATGGCAACGAACGGGATCGCGACCATACAGCTCAGCAAATGGTTGTCGAAGACTTGGGTCATAGTGGCCTCGTGTCGTTAGAAGCGCTGATAACGTACCTCAGGCAATCCAATAGAAGAAGCCCAATGCAGCAATGAGCCAGAAGATCATCACCAGGAGGTTCTGCTGCAGCGTTCGCGGCTCGAGACCTTGCATGGCGTGGCCGGTCGTGTCGACTCCGTGAGCCAATCGGTCCCCCGTCTTGTCGAGGCCGCCGACATCCAAGAACCGAAAGAGCCACCGGGCCAGGCCTACCGTGACGGTACCCGCGGCAACCACGAGCCGGTCGAGACCCCTCGCGTCGACCGTGCGCCAGAGCCAGCGGGCCGTACTCTCCGTTCCGGCGCCGGCAGCAACAACTCTTCGATCAATACCCCGCGTGTCCACCGAGCGCCAAAGCCAGAGCGCGAGCACGATCGTCGGGCGGACGACGAACACGTCGTAGATTTCATCGAAATACCCCTTGTTGAGGAAGAACACGTAGGCGGGCCTCGCCCAAGCCGCCCTCTCGACAAGGGAAGGCTTGCCGCTCCGATAGTGAGTGTATGCGAAGATCCATCCGGCGAGCGCGACCGCGAACGGGATGATAAACCCGAAGGAAAGACCCGATCGAGGGACGGGAACCGTGACGGCGGCTTGCCCTACCGCGGGTGAAAGGAACCCGGAGAACCAAGTCCAAACCGAAAGCAGTACGAGCAAAGCGAGCGATGCCGCGACGAAGACGCCGGCGACATGAAGAGGCGAAAACAATGTGGGCCGTACCTCGCCGTCCGCCACGCCGCGGGCGTCCGGGGGGCCATGTCGGAACAACGTGGTGATCGCACGAAAGACGCAGATCGAGGTGAAGAAAACCGTTCCGAGCCCGACCACCCAAAACGCGACGCTCGCTTGGGTGAAGCCCTGGGAGAGCCACAGTTGTTCGTACGGCTTCGAGAAGATGATGAGAGGCGGAATCGCGGACAAGACCAGGGTCCCCGCGATGAGGGGCCGCATCCTCCCCGATTCTTCTCCGGCACTCGAGTCGGCGTGAAACCGGTGGGTGGATGCGAGCACGTTCCCCGCGGACAGGAACAGAAAGGCTTTGAACAATCCGTGGGCAAGCAAATGGAAGATCGCGGCGACGAAAGCGCCCACTCCGCACAGAAAAACCGTGAAGCCTATCTGGCTAATCGTCGAGTAGGCCAAACTTCTCTTGACGTCCGTCTGCGTGGTCGAGACGATCGCCCCGAACAACGCGGTCGCGCCACCCACGGTCGCAATCACCGTCATCGCAGTGGGCGAATGAACGAGGAGAGGGCTCAAACGAACCAGCAGGAACGGCCCCGCGTTGACGATGGTCACCGCGTAATTGAGCGCCGAGGCAGGTGTCGGCGATTCCATCGCGAGCGGAAGCCACACGTGGAACGGCATCTGGGCCGACTTCCCGACAACGCCCATGAACAGGAGCAGCGATAGTAGAGTGATGCGCGCGGGGTCCGCGCCCTCCACGCTCGCGAGAATCTGCGGAATGTCGAGCGTCCCGAAAGTCTGGAACGTGAGAATGACGCCGAATCCGAGCCCCACGTCTGCTATCGAGTTGACGAGAAAGACCTTGGTGGCCGCTCGGTACGCCGAGCGTCTGGCAGCGTAATGAGAGATCATGAGATAGGAGCAAAGCCCCATGACCTCCCACATCATGTAAATCATGAGGAGGTTGCGGCTCATCACCAACAAGCTCATCGCTGATGTCAGGAGCGCGGTAACCGCAAAGAAACGGCTGTGCCGCGCATCGCCGATCATGTAGCGTGACGCGTAGACTTGTATGACGGCGCTCACTCCAGTGACGAGCGTGAGCACCAAGACCGTCAGCGGATCGATGAACAGTCCCACGTCGACGACGAAATTGCCGGACTCGAGGAGGCGGTACAGCGAAACCTCGATGGGCCCGCTCGTGGCGACTTCGATCAGCGCGACTACCGAAAGCACGAACGAAATCGCGATAGCGGGAACGACGATGCGGTGTCCTTTACCCTCGAGGCGCCGCCCGCTGAGCGCAAGGACGACCGATGCGGCCAGCGGGAGAAGAGGGATCAGCGTGTAGATCGACATGGAATCAAGCGGGACGGCCGGGCCGTTACAGCCCTCCTCGTTGGGCGAAGTCGAGAAAGAAGCCGACGATGGGATCGGACATGATCCCGAGCGCGATCATGGCCACGGACAAAGCGCCGAGGCTCACCGACAACGTCCTCGGAATTTCCAGAC
>JAJCXL010000127.1 GCA_029263435.1 Acidobacteriota bacterium
GGGGGCCGAACCTTCCGAGAGTCCTTGGAACTTGACATCCTCGACCACCGCCACGATCTCGCGGGTCAAGCCCCATTGAGTCAAGCGCGCGCCGACAGGCTCTTCGTCGATGAAGTAACGTTTCGCGAACGCTTGGTTGACGGCGATCACCGGAGGTGCCTCGGGTCGCTCGTCATAGGCCTCGAGCGGTCGGCCGTCGAGGAGCCCGATGCCCAATGTCTTGAAGTAGTCCGGGCTCACGACCCGGATGCGTACTTCGTCTTGTTGGCCCGGAGCGACCTCCTCGCGTCCCTCGATGGTGAATCGGCTCGTGAAGCCCGGGTTCAACGGACCATAGCCCGCGATCGCGACGCTTTCGAACCCCGGTATCCTCGCCGCCCGCTCGAGGAGCTCCGTTTGGAACTGACGGACCTCGACGAGATTGGGCCAATCTTGAAATCCCTGCGGGTATCGAGACGCGGGTAGAGAGACATCCACCGAGGCCACGCCTTCGGGCGAAAAGCCGGGGTCGACGTCCAACAGCTTCGAGAAGCTGTTCAGAAGAAGGCCAGCACCCGTGACGAGCACGACCGCAAGGGCGATCTCGACCACGACGAGCGTGGCGCGCAGCCGATGGGTACGGGTGGAGTGGCCGGATCCCGCGCCCTCCCGCAACGAGGCGACGAGGTTGCGGCGCGAGTGCATCGCGGCCGGCATCACACCAACGATGGCACCGCACCCAAACGATAGGGCGAATGCGAAGCCGAGCACGGTCTTGTTCAGCGAGATGTCGTCCATTCGCGGGAGCGACGCGGGAGCGATGGCCAGCAGCGCCTGAAGTCCGAAGTGAGCCAATAGCAGCCCGAGCCCACCACCGATGAGGGCGAGGAGCATGGTCTCGGTCAAGCTCTGGCGAAGGAGCGCCTTTCGTCCCGCGCCGATGGCGCTTCGGATCGCGAGCTCTCGCTCTCGAGAAAGCGCGCGAGCAAAAAGTAAGTTGGCGACGTTGGCGCATGCAACGAGCAGCACGAGCAGAACCGCCCCGAGCAGTACGAGCAGCGGCGTCCGGACCGTCGAGGTCATCGAGTCGTAGATCGATTGCACCCACATGCCGCGGCCTTCATTGTCGTCCGCGAACTCCACCTCGAGCGCCGCCGCGATGTTCGTGACGTTTTGGTTCGCTCGTGCGAGACTTTCGGACGGGGCGAGGCGGGCGATGACGCCGAAACCGTGATTGCCTCGCGGGCGGCTGTTGGCGTCGAGCTGGGATGGAACGAAGAGCTCCGCTGCCAAAGGGAAGCGAAACTCCGGACCGAGGATTCCGACAATCTCCGTCGATGCGCCGTCGAGAGTGATCCGGCTCCCGAGCGCGGCGGGATCGCCGCCAAAACGGCTCATCCAAAGCCGGTGAGTGAGGATCGCGACCCGATCTCCGCCCGGCTCGTCTTCCTCGGGATAGAACGAGCGACCGAGAAACGGTGCGACGTCCAGCACCTGAAAATAGTGCTTCGATGCGAGCGTCGCGTTGACCCGCATCGGCTCGGCGTCAGCGCTCGTCAGAGTCAAAGACGGGGTTTGGAAAAACGCGAGGGACTCGAAAACTTCGTTTCGCTCCTGGAGGTCGAAAAAATCAGGGATGGAGAAAGACTCCTGCTCGGTGCCGCGTAGTCGATCGTTTTGCCATACCCTCACGATCTGGTCGGGCTCGCCGAAAGGGAGAGCACGCAGAAGGACGCCTTCGACCACCGTGAAAATAGCGGAGCTCGCACCGATGCCGAGCGCCAAGGTGAGAAGCACGACCAGGCTGAATCCCGGCGATTTCGTAAGAGATCTCACGGCGAAGCGCATATCTTGGAGCCAGACAGTCATTCGCGAATCTCCTTTTCTCTTGGGCGGGATCATCGACAATCGTCGACAGTCTCGGCGGACGTCGTCGACGTTTCCGAATCGACGCTTCGCCGCCCGCTCCGCGTCTCGTCGGTCTAGCCCCCGCTCTTGATACCACCGCGTGCGCATCTCGAGGTGAAACCGGATCTCGGCATCGATGTCGGCGGAGACGTCCTCCGGATCGAATCGAGACCGGATCCAAAAGCGAAGGCAGGAGAGTAGTGACATGGGTCAGGAGGACTCGAGGATCTTCTCCACTGCGGAGGCAAAGCTCGACCACTTCGCGCGCTCGAGGGAGAGTCGGCGACGGCCCGCGCGCGTGATCCGATAGAACTTGGCCCGTCGGTTGTTCTCGCTCGTACCCCAAGACGATGCGAGTAGCCCTTTCCTCTCCATCCGGTAGAGCGCGGGGTAGAGCGATCCTTCGTCCACCTGGAGCGCATCGTTGGTGACGGACTCGATCCGGCGACCGAGCGCATATCCGTTCATGGGCTCGTCGTGAACTAATCTGAGCACGAGGAGGTCGAGAGTTCCGTGCAGCAGGTCTGAACGATCTCGTTTCACGGTTTCCCCAGCTTTCATCGACTCTCCCTTAGTTAATCTAAGGGAGAGTAGCGCCCGTTCCGCGTGCTGTCAAGGCCGGCGGATTTTCGACTAGAATGGACTCCATGGAGCAACTTCGAGACGTTTCCGATTTCGAGCAATTGCTGAAGGAGCCGCTCGCCATCGTTTTCAAGCACAGCGCCACCTGCGGGATCAGCGCTCAGGCCGATCGAGAGGTACGAAGCTTTCTCTCCGATCACCCCGACTATCGGGTGCACTTGGTCGACGTCCAACAAGCTCGGCCGGTGTCGAATCACATCGAGACCGCGACCGGGGTGCGTCACGAGTCTCCTCAAGTGCTCGTGTTTCGCGGCGGTGAGCTGGTGTGGCATCAGTCTCACGGCGGTGTGACGGCGGCGGCGCTCGCCGAGACTCTCTCTTAGGCGGCGAGCTTTGGCGACCAAGGAGACGAGGGAAGAGTTCCGTGTTCTGGAGGCCTATCTCGCGAAAAACGGCCTCAAACATTCCAAACAGCGAGAGACCATCCTCAAACACTTCCTCGATACGAGCGGCCACATGACCGTCGACGACCTTCACCGGGTCATCCATCGCAAGCATCCCGGAATCGGACGGACGACGATCTATCGCGCGCTCAAGGTTTTCGTCGACGCTCAGCTCGCGGACTCCATCGAGCTTCGAGACGGTCTCACTCGATTCGAGCACAAGTTCCGGCACGCCCACCATGACCACATGATCTGCGTCGAGTGCGGCACTATTTTGGAGTTCGTGAGTCACGAGATCGAGCGTCTCCAAGACGAGATAGCCGACGATTACGGCTTTTCGATCGAGTCCCATCGACACCAGATTTTCGGCCGGTGCCAAAAATGCACCCGTCACGCCAAGAAGAAGAACCCGTAACTCGTTAAACCCTCGAAGCGCTCGTGTGGTCTAAGACGGCATGAGAGTAAGAACGGGTTTGTTTGCGGCAGCGCTTTTCTGGAGCGGGGGGGCGACGCCGACGGCGAGTGAAACGAGCAGCGTGGCCGAGCGCGACCGGGCCACTTTGGTGCTCGACCGAGCGACCTTTGGAGCGCGACCCGGAGATCTCGACGCACTCCTCGAGCAGGGTGTCGAGAAGTGGCTCGACGCGCAGCTCGACCCCGATGCGCTGGACGACGAGGTCGTCGCCGCCAAGCTGTCATCGCTCGAAAGCCTATCGGCAGACACTTCCGAGCTCATGAAGCGATACCCCCGGCCGAGCCGGGCGGAGCGCGAAGCGATGCAAAAGGCCCGTGACGAAGGCCGGGTCTCGCAAGCTGAACGCCGGGCGAGACAACTGGACTCTCCGGCGACGGTGTTGCGCGAGTTGTCCGAAGCCAAGCTCGTTCGGGCGGTGCACTCGGACCGGCAGCTTCTCGAGGTCATGACCGATTTTTGGTTCAACCATTTCAACGTCTATGCGCGGAAGAACCGCAACACACTGCTCGCTCTTCCTTCTTACGAGCGCGACGCGATCCGCGCGCATGCCCTCGGCCGATTCGAGGATCTACTCGTCGCGACCGCCCGGCACCCAGCGATGTTGTTCTACCTGGATAACTGGATCAACACGAAGGAGGGCTTCGACCCTAGAGAAGCGCTGCGCTCGCGGATGAACGGCGGCGGCCGTAACCGTCGAGGTCGAGACGACGCGTCGCGCGAGGACTCGCGAGAGTTCGGGCTCAATGAGAACTACGCCCGAGAGCTGCTGGAGCTACATACGTTGGGCGTCGATGGCGGCTACGACCAAGACGATGTCGTAGAGGTGGCTCGGGCGTTCACGGGGTGGTCTGTGGTCGGGCCGGGCGTCACGAGAGTGAAAGAGCGATTCCGAGGTGCTAGCGGAGACCGAGGGCGTCGCGGTGGACGCCCGGGCGCATTCTTGAACGAGCTTCCCGAGGAGGGGAGCTTCTTCTTCAACGAGCTCGCGCACGACACCGGGACGAAGCAAGTGCTCGACGCCTCCATCGACGCGGGTGGCTCGAACGATGGCCTCGAAGTGCTGTCGATGCTGAGTCGGCACCCCTCCACGGCGACGTTCGTCTCTACCAAGCTGGCTCAGAAGTTCGTCTCGGACACACCATCTGACGCAATGGTTGGAGAGCTCGCGGACACGTTCACTCGGACGGGAGGCGACATCGCCTCCGTCCTGCGGACTCTGTTTCTCTCGGAGAGATTCGTGACCGAAGGCGTGTCGAGCGGAAAAGTCAAGACTCCACTCGAGCTCATCGCGAGCGCG
>JAJCXL010000128.1 GCA_029263435.1 Acidobacteriota bacterium
ATTTTTCGGAGTCGGCAACCCGGGTTGCCAGGTCCCGCTGGCGACGCATTGCGCTGCCATCGTTGCTAACGATCTTCATGAGCGGTGCAACGCAGGCACAGGACAAGCCGAACATTCTCGTTCTCTGGGGCGATGATATCGGCACCTGGAACATCAGTCACAACAACCGAGGAATGATGGGGTATCGCACACCCAACATCGACCGGGTCGCGTCTGAAGGCGTGGCCTTCACGGACTACTACGCACAACAGAGCTGCACCGCCGGTCGTGCGGCGTTCATCAGCGGATCGGTACCCGTGCGCAGCGGCATGACCAAGGTCGGATTGCCAGGTGCCCAGGAAGGCTGGCAAGCCACCGATGTGACGATGGCAACCGTGCTCAAAGCCCAGGGTTATGCTACCGGTCAGTTCGGCAAGAACCACCAGGGGGATCGTGACGAGCATCTGCCCACGATGCACGGCTTCGACGAGTTCATGGGCTCGCTTTACCATTTGAACGCCGAAGAAGAGCCGGAGAACGAGGACTACCCGGGTGACATGGTCCTTAGAAACGGCAAGACTTTCGCGGAACAGTATCGTCCTCGCGGAATTCTGCACACCTGGGCCGATGGCAACGGTAGCCAGCGCATCGAGCCAATGGGTCCGCTAACGAAAAAACGCATGGAGACCGTCGACGACGAAACCTCCGACAGGGCGATCGAGTTCATCAGGGAGCAGCAAGCCGCCGGCAAGCAATGGTTCGTCTGGTGGAACGGCACTCGCATGCACTTTCGAACCCATGTCAAAGAAGACTTACGTGGTCAATCAGGTCAGGATGAATATTCCGATGGCATGGTCGAACACGACATGCACGTTGGCAAGTTCCTGGATCTGCTGGACGAGCTCGGTATTGCAGACACTACGGTCGTAATGTATTCGACGGATAACGGACCCCACTACAACACCTGGCCCGATGCCGGAACCACACCCTTTCGTAGTGAGAAGAACTCGAACTGGGAGGGCGCCTATCGCGTACCCGCCTTTGTCAGGTGGCCCGGTCAATGGCAATCCGGCGTCACCCTGAACGGCTTGGTCGCCCACGAAGACTGGCTGCCGACCTTCGCGGCTATCGCCGGAGACGCAGACGTCAAGCAACGACTACTCGATGGTACCGCGATCCACGGCCGCGAATATCGCAATCATCTCGACGGATATGACCTGAACGCCTATTTGAGAGGCGACACCGACGAGTCACCGCGCCATGAGTTCTGGTATGTCAACGACGATGGGCAGGTCGTGGCCGCGCGTTGGGACGATTGGAAAGTCACGTTCATGGAGAATCGTGGCCAAAAATTCGGGGTGTGGCGGGAACCGTTCGTCGAGCTCAGGGTGCCTCTGCTTTTCAACCTGCGTCGCGATCCGTTCGAAAAAGCGCAACACAACTCGAACACCTATAACGATTGGTTCCTCGACCGGCCATTCGTACTGGTGCCGATTCAAACCCTGGCTGCAGAGTTCTTGCTGTCGATGAAAGACTATCCGCCTTCACAGAGTCCAGGCGCGTTCAATCTGAGCAAGATCGAGGAACAATTGAGGTCGGCCACCGGGAGTCACTAAGGCCGGAACAACGAGCCACGAGGCCTAGCGATTCAACCCATCCGGGCCGCACATATCACGCTGATGTGTGCGGCTCTTCTTTTTTCTTCGGCCTGGAGTAACCACGCATGTTATCGACACTGACCGATGGGATCGCGCCAAGACCCTTATTGCTCTTGATCTTCTTGTCCATGGCCGGTGCCCACGCATCCGCTGCACCGAAATTGATTTTGCAGGTTACGGTGGACCAGCTCCGCGGAGACCTGCCAACGCGCTATTACGATCGCCTCGGCGAGGGCGGTTTCCGTTACCTGTGGGAGTCCGGCATCGTTTATCGAGACGCGCATCATGCACACGCGAACACGGAAACCATCGTGGGTCACACGACGCTCGCGACAGGCGCGCACCCGTCGAGTCATGGCATGGTCGGAAATCTGTGGTTTGATCGCGAGACCGGCTTTACGACCTATAACGTCGAGGATCCTAGCTATCGCCTATTGACACAGGGTGCATCGGTCGACGCAAGCACCGAGATCGATCCGACCCAGCGCGCCGCGCGCAGTGAAGGCCGATCACCGAGAGCGATACTCGTCACGACGTTTTCGGATGAGCTGCGAGCCAGCACGGGCGGCGAGGCGAAAGTTATCGGCGTTTCAGTCAAGGATCGCGGCGCCATTTCGATGGCTGGACATTCCGGCACGGCCTTTTGGTTCTCAAAGGCCAGCGGCGAGTTCGTCACTAGCACTTACTATCTCGACAAATATCCTGGCTGGGTCGACGCATTCAATCAGGCGAAGCCAGCGCAGCAATTCGCAAAGACGTCGTGGCAGTTGCTGCATGAAGAGGACGGCTACTTGTTCGGTGATTCCGACGATCGCGAGTGGGAAACGGACGTCGGTGGCTTCGGACGCACCTTCCCCCACGCGTTCGGCGACGGCACTAGCCCGTACTTTACGACCTGGTTGACATTGAGCCCGCCCGGTGACCGACTCGTTCTCGATTTCGCGAAGCTGGCACTCGTCGAAGAAGAGTTGGGACAGGATCAGGTGACGGATTACCTGAGTGTCAGCTTCTCCTCCACGGACTACGTGGGCCACGTTTTCGGCCCGTCGAGCCTGGAGGCCGAGGATAATATTCTGCGCCTGGATCGAGCCCTCGCCGAGTTGTTCGCTTTCGTAGATGAGCGAGTGGGACTCGACAACACACTGATCGTGCTATCGGCCGATCACGGAGGTCCGGACACACCGGGCTACCTGAAAGGGCTTCGTATCCCGGCGGGCTATGTCCAGCCGGACAACTGGGACAAGGACGCGGCAATCACGCGAATCAAACAACGATTCGATATCGACGGCGACCTGATCGCTGCCTACGATCATCCATATGTGTACTTCAGCGACGACGTCAAGAACGACCTCGATATCGACCAGGAAGCACTCGAGGCCGCGGTGGTCGCGGAGCTGTCGAAGTTCCAAGGCATATCGCTCGCGGTTTCGAGCTCCGCGCTCGATCACGGCAATCTTCCCGACACGTCGTTGTACCGCGCAGTGATCAACAACTTCAATTCGAAGCGTTCCGGTGAGGTGTTCATCGTCTTCGAGCCGAACTGGTTCATCAACGATATGGAAGGCCTCACCGTGGCATCGACTCACGGCTCCCCCTGGAGCTACGACACATATGTGCCCCTCGTCTTTGCCGGCGCGGGTCTTGCGCCGCGGACGGTCGACCGGAGGGTGCAAACCGTCGACGTCGCGGTAACCTTATCCGCATATATGGGTATCAAGCCGCCATCTGGCGCAAACGGCGAACCGCTCACTGAGGTTCTGGCGAAACAAGCGGTGGAGACTCGCGAGCCGTAGCGCTAAACCAACTTCGCGCAGGGCTCGTATCTGAAGCAGCTGACCACGTGGTCGTTGACCATGCCCACCGCCTGCATGTGCGCATAGATGATGGTGCTGCCGACGAAGTTGAAGCCCCGTTTCTTGAGATCACGGCTAAAAACGTCAGACTCCTTGGTCGTGGCGGGCACGTCCTTCATTCGACGGCGGCGATAGACACGGGGCTTGCCGCCGACGAAGGCCCAGGCATAGGCGTCGAACGAGCCGAACTCTTTTTGCACCTCCAAGAACGCACGAGCGTTTCGCACGGCGCTTTGGACTTTGAGCTTGTTGCGGACGATACCGGGATTTTCGAGAAGCTTTTGGATTTTTTGCTCCGAGAATCGAGCGACCTTCACGGGATCGAAATCCGCGAACGCCTTGCGATAGGCCTCACGCTTGTTCAAGATCGTGGCCCACGACAATCCCGCTTGCGCCCCTTCGAGGACGAGAAACTCGAAGTGGGTGCGCTCGTCGTGCACCGGCACTCCCCATTCCTCATCGTGATAACGGATATAGAGGTCGTTTCCTTGCTCGCACCACCCGCATCGGTTCTGGGTCGCCACGACTTTTACGCCTCGACGTCTCTTGCGAGGCGCAATCCCATGAACTGCCACCGGGACTGAGGGTAGAAGAAGTTCCGATAGCTCTCCCGAATATGCTCTTGGGGAGTCACGAACGACCCTCCGCGCAACACCATTTGATTGCACATGAACTTGCCGTTGTACTCACCGAGTGCGCCTTCGTTGACACGGTAGCCCGGGTACGGCAAGTACGCGCTCGCGGTCCACTCCCACACGTCCCCGAAGAGTTGCACCGGTCCGTCGCTGCTCGCGGCTGCCGGGCTCGGAGCCCAGGTCTCGGACTCTTGCAAATTGCCTTCGACGGCTACGTTGGAAGCAGCGACTTCCCACTCGAACTCGGTCGGAAGTCTCGCCCCTGCCCACCTGGCGAAGGCCTCCGCCTCGTAGTAGCTGACGTGTACCACCGGCGCGCTCGGCTCGACCGGCTGCTCACCGTGGAGACCCATGCGCCACCAGGTCGCCTGTCGCCGTTCCCAATACATGGGCGCCTCCCAGCCGTCTTGCTGTAGCTGGGCCCAGCCGTCGGCGAGCCACAATGTCGGGCGTTGATATCCGCCGTCGGCAATGAACTCCATGTATTCACCCGCGGTCACGGTTCGTGATGCCAGCTCGAACGGATGCACGAACTGTCGGTGTCGAGGGTACTCGTTATCGAACCCGAAACCGTCACCCTCGTAGCCGATGCGGCAAACGCCGCCCTCGTAGCGATGCCAATCGAGCGCCGGCACTGTGCTCGCCGGAGGAGAAGGACTTTCGCTATAGGCCGGCTTGAGCGGATTGCTCCAATAGACGTGCAAGATGTCGGTCATCATGAGCTCTTGATGCTGCTGTTCATGATGGAGCCCCACGCGCAAGATCGGAGCGAGGGTCGCGAGCGTTTGTTCAGGGACACTCCGTAGATAGAGCTCGATCGCATCGTCGACGGAGTGGCGATAGTCCATCACCTCGACGAGGGACGGTCGAGTCAAAAAACCCCTTTGCGACCGCGGATGCTTCTCGCCGACGGTGTTGTAATAGGAGTTGAACAACACCTTGAACTCTTCGCGAGATGAGCGGTACGACTCGTCTCGGCGGAGGATGAACGTCTCGAAAAACCAGCTGACGTGAGCCAAGTGCCATTTCGCCGGACTGACGTCGTCCATGGATTGAACTTGAGCGTCTTCCGCTGTGATGGGCCGCGCGAGCCCCTCGGTACGAGACCGCACCCGGCGATAATCTTCGATCAGCGATTCTCGCGATAAGGACGTCGTCGTTAGTGTCAAAGCACTCCTCCCCACCCGGGCAGCTGCACTGATGCCTGCCCGAAAAGTGTGTTGGTCCGATTAAGACGGGACCTTAGGGTGGGAGCTTCGGGCTGTCAAGTCACCGGTGTGACTCGAACTCCGCGATGGCGTCATCTTCTCGAAGGATGAAATCGAGCTGATCGATCCCTTCGAGCAAACAGTGTCTGGCGAACCCTTCCACCGGAAATCTACCCGAGTGGCCATCCGGAAGCGTGAGCGTCTGTGTCTTCAAGTCGATCACGACCTCATCGTTGCCCGCGCTCGCGGCTGCCACGATCTTCGTGTACGTCTCTTCGTCGACCTCGACGGGGAGAAGACCGTTCTTGACCGCGTTGTTGGTGAAGATATCCGCGATGGAAGTGCTCACGACCGCTCGGAACCCAAAATCGACCAGCGCCCACGGAGCGTGCTCGCGCGACGAGCCGCAGGCGAAGTTGTTACCCGCGACGAGGATCTGAGCACCCTTGGTCTCGGGCCGATTCAAGACGAAGCTCGGGTCCTTGCGCCAGTCGGCGAACAGATGCTCGCCGAGGCCTTCTCTCGTCGTGGTGGTCAAGAAACGCGCAGGAATGATCTGATCGGTGTCGACGTTATCGTTCGGCAGGACGACGACGCGCGAAGTGAGAGTGACGAGGGGTTTCATGCGGCTACATCAACGAGCGAACGTCCGAGATTTTTCCCGATACGGCGCAGGCTGCCGCGGTGAGCGGACTCGCCAAAACGGTCCTGCTGCCTTTTCCTTGCCGTCCTTCGAAGTTTCGATTGCTCGTGCTGACGGCGAGCTGGCCAGAGGCCACTGCGTCTCCGTTCATGCCAATACACATCGAGCACCCCGGCTCTCGCCACTCCGCTCCCGCGTCGAGGAAGACCCGATCGAGTCCTTCCGCCAAGGCCAGTCGCTTGACTTCCTGCGAGCCGGGAACGACGAGCACCCGCACGCCGTCAGCGACCTTTCGCCCCTTCAGAACAGAGGCGGCCTGACGCAGATCGTCGAGGCGCGCATTCGTGCAGCTGCCGATGAACACGACGTCCACGGCCTTTCCGACCATGGCATCTCCTTCGGACATCTCCATATATTGGAGGGCCTGTCGCTCGGAGCCGCCGCTCATCGGGATCGACTCGGAGATGCCGATGGCCATACCAGGGTTCGTACCGTAGGTCACCATCGGCTCGATGCGGGAGGCGTCGATCGAGACGGACTCGTCATAGGACGCGCCGTCATCCGTTCGAAGTGTTCGCCACTCGGACACCGCACGCTCCCACGCATCCCCCTTCGGGGCATGGTCTCGATTCTCGAGATAATTGAAGGTCGTTTCGTCCGGAGCGATGAGACCCGCGCGGGCACCGGCTTCGATCGACATGTTGCAAACCGTCATTCGCTCATCCATCGACAGCGATGCGATGCACTCGCCGGTGTACTCGATGACGTGCCCGGTGCCGCCGTCGACACCAATCTGGCGGATGATGGCCAGAATCAAATCTTTGGCGCTCACACCCAAGCCCAGCGTTTTGTCGATGCGCACTTCGAGCGTCTTCGGCTTTCGCTGCAGTAGACATTGCGTCGCCATCACGTGACCGACTTCGGTCGTCCCGATACCGAATGCCCAAGCTCCAAACGCGCCGTGGGTGCTCGTATGGGAATCTCCACACACGATGGTCTTGCCCGGATGGGTCAAGCCGAGCTCCGGCCCGATGACGTGAACGATGCCTTGCCCCGGCTCCCCCATTTCGTAGAGCCGGACGCCGTAGGCCTCACAGTTACGCTTCAGCGCGTCCACCTGAAGACGGGTTTGCTCGTCAGCGTAGCGCGGCTCGCCGGCATCGAAGAGGGTCGGGATCGAATGATCCATCGTCGCCACGGTCAGGTCGGGCCGACGCAGCTTCAACCCGCGGCGCCGGAGCTCATCGAATGCCTGCGGCGATGTCACCTCGTGGACGAGATGCAGATCGATATAGACGACGGCCGGATGATGCTCACTCTCCGGACGAACGACGTGTCCATCCCACAGCTTGTCGAAAAGAGTACGCGGCGTGCGGTTCATGCTCCGAGCTATTGACCGTAAACGTCAACCAGCTCTGTTTGTTCCTCACGCGCTGAGACGACACGATTGATCACGTTCAAGAATGCGTCAGCGCTCGCGCGCATCATATCGTTACCCACCGCCCTCCCGCGATGCCGTTGGCCAAGGTCTTCGATCTCGACGCTCACTTCGCCGCGACCACCTAGCCCCGCACTCAACCCTTTGATTTGATAGTCCGTGAGGGAGAGCTCTGCGCCGCTCGCTCGGCCGAGGGCGCGAAAGATGGCTTCCACCGGCCCGTCTCCGCACGCTGCTTCCTTGACGATGCGTCCGGCGCGATCTTTCAAACATATGGTGGCGGTCGCCGCGCTGGTCGTGCCGGAGCTCAAGTGCATATCGACGAGCTCCCAGATCTCGACGACCCGTTTCGATGCGCCGGTCATGAGCTCGTGGAGGTCGTCGTCGAGAACTTCTTTCTTGGTGTCGGCGAGGCTCTTGAAGCTCACGAAGATCTCCTCGAGCTCAGTGTCACTCGGATCGTAGTCGAGCTCCGCCAGTCGCTTCCGCAGCGCGTGTCGACCGCTATGCTTTCCCAGAACGAGAGCATTGGCTTCGAGCCCGACATCGGCAGGCGTCATGATCTCGTAGCACGCGCTGTTCTGGATGACGCCGTGCTGATGGATACCCGCTTCGTGAGCGAACGCGTTTTGCCCCACGATCGCCTTGTTGCGCTGCACCGCGAGACCGGTCGTCTGACACAGCAATCGGCTCGTGGGGACGAGCTTGGTAGTGTCGATGCCGGTGTCCACACCGTGAAAGTCGGCCCGCGTCTTGATAGCCATCACCAACTCTTCGAGAGACGCGTTGCCCGCACGCTCGCCGATTCCGTTGATGGTGCACTCGACCTGCCGCGCCCCCGCACCCACGGCGGCGAGGCTATTCGCGACCGCGAGGCCGAGATCATTGTGGCAGTGCACGCTGATGACGGCTTGGTCGATATTGCTGACGTGCTCGTTCAGATAGCCGATGAGGGCGGCGAACTCGGAAGGCATGGCGTAGCCGACCGTGTCGGGAATGTTCACCGTCCGGGCGCCGGCCTCGATGGCTCTTTCGACGACCTCCGCGAGAAAGTCCGGTTCCGTCCGGGCTGCATCCTCCGGCGAGAACTCGACGTCATCGACGAGCTCCCGAGCCATCTTGACGCTCTCCACGGCTCGGCGAACGATCTCTTCCTTGGCCATCGCGAGCTTGTACTCGCGGTGGATGGCGCTGGTCGCCAGAAAAACGTGAAGCCTCGCTCGCGGGGCCTCCTTGAGCGCATCCCAAGCACGATGAATATCGAGCTGGTGACACCGCGCAAGACCCGCGATGATCGGACCCTCGACCCTTCGGGCGATCTCTCGCACAGCCTCGAAGTCTCCGTTCGACGCGATCGGAAAGCCGGCCTCGAGAATATCTACCCCCAGCTCCGAAAGTGCTCTCGCCATCTCGAGCTTCCCCTCGAGGTTCATGCTCGCGCCTGGCGATTGTTCTCCGTCTCTGAGCGTCGTGTCGAAAATGAGTACTCGCTGTGGCTCGGTCATTTCTTTTCACGTCCTCCCTGTTGGGTTCGGGATAACCGTTTCATTAGCAACTCTTTAGTATTACTTACCGACCGATTAGTAAATTAGCTCAAGCCGCCGCGCCTGTCAAGAGCCGAGCGAGGGTTTCACGGATTTGACAACTTTCGAAAACCGTCAATAATCTCCAGGCGAGGTTGTCGATGAAAGTCATAGGGATCGACGCGGGTGCCACGAAAACGGAGTGCATTCTCGCCGACGAAAAGGGCACGATTTTAGCCAGAGCGCGCGGGCCGGGCACGAACTTCCACCTCTTCGACGAGGAGGAGATCCAGTTCGTCTTGGGCGATCTGGCCACTCGGGTTTTGGCCGGCTATCGCAGCTCGGTGGATGTCATGTGCGTGGGCATGGCCGGAGCGGGGAGGGAGCGCGACTTCCGAGCGATGCAACGTATCCTCGAGCGCCTCCGACGTGCCCGCCATCACCTCGTCACGAATGACGCCCTGATAGCACTGGTCGCCGGGGCGCGTGAGCGCTTCGGCGTCGTGCTCATCGTTGGCACCGGGGCGGCGGCCTTCGGAATCAATCGTCGCGGAGAGACCGCGCGAGCGGGCGGCTGGGGTCGCCTCTTGGGCGACGAAGGCAGCGGGTACTGGATGGGGTTGAGGGCCCTGCAAGGGATCATGCGGGCCAGCGACGGCCGCGCACCCGCCACCGCCTTGACCGACTCCGTGCTGGAACACCTGAAGATCCCCGATACGGGAGCCTTGGTGCATCGCGTCTATCGAGAGCTCGCGCCCGCGGAAATCGCAGCGCTCGCGCCACTGGTTCAAGAGGCTGCCGATCGCGGGGACGAAGCGGCGCAGTCGATTATCAACGAAGCGTTGCGAGAGTTCACGCGCTCGGTGGAGTCCGTCATCGGCCGCCTGGATCTCGCCGGAGAAAAATTTCGACTGGTGCTCTCGGGCGGGCTATGGAAAGCGGTTCCCGTACTTCGCCAGGATTTCACCGCGCTCGCCCACAAGATCGCTCCTTGGGTCGAAGTACACGCGCTCGGCGTCGAGCCGGCAAGGGGCGCGGTGCAATTGGCCCTCGAGCACGCTCGGGCGGCTACCGCCGGCGACTAGCCCGAAACGAAGACAAGACCCGACGCAAGTTCCCTCTCGCGTTTTGGAGCTCGGCGCGAGCCTTCGCGTCCGAGCAACCGAGCCCATCCATGACGAGCGCGGTCTTCACCTCGCCTGATGCGCGCGCCAGCAGCGCCTCCGCCTTGGATCGATCGATGCCCGTGAGCTCGGAGACGATCCGAATCGATCGGTCACGCAGCTTGGCCGAGCTCGGCTTCACGTCGACCATATAAGGCCCGTAGACCTTGTGAAGCCGGATCATGGCGAGGAGCGTCACTTGGTTCAGCACGATCTTCGTCGCCGTTCCTGCCTTCATTCGGGTCGAGCCAGCGAGCACTTCGGGCCCGACTCGCGGAGCCATCACGATGTCTGCCACGCCGCGCACCCGCGGACCACACGTGAGGAGCGCGCTCGTCGCTCCCCGCCGCCGCGCCGCTAGCAGCGCGCCGCGAACGAAGGGGGTCACGCTGCTCGCAGAGATCCCCATGACGAAGTCGCGACGCGCCACGTCATGGGCCCCCATCTGCTCTTCGCCGTGATCCGCCCGATCTTCCGCCCCCTCTTTCGAACGGAATACGGATGGCCGTCCGCCGGCCATGATCCCGACGATCGCATCGGGATCGGTGCCGAACGTCGGTGGACACTCCGCCGCCTCGAGGACTCCGAGTCGTCCGCTCGTCCCCGCGCCGACGTAGAACGTTCTTCCACCTGCGGCGAGAGACGACGCCATGGCTTTCGAGGCCTTTTGGATCCGCGCCGATTCGCGGCGAACGGCGTCCGCGACCCGCTCGTCCTCACGATTCATGAGCTCCAAGACCCGCTCGGCCGACATCCGGTCGAGCTCGATCGCGTCGGGATGGACGAGCTCCGTGGGCAGCCGTTCCCAACCGCTCCGAGCGAAGCCCGAGGAGGCTTTGGACACGACGCTCACTCGAGAAAGGTGCCGCGCTTGTAGTCGTCGAAGGCCTGATGGATCTCGTCTCGGGTGTTCATCACGAATGGACCGTAACGGGCCATGGGCTCATCGAGCGGTCGGGCCGCGAGCAGGAGTAGCCGCGCTCGATGCTCGGTCGTGACGATCTTCACCGAGTCATAGTCTCCGCGAGACAAGAGACCGAGCTGTCCGGACGAGACAGAGGTCGTTCCCACTAAGCCTTCGCCTTCGAACACATAGGCGAACGCGTTGTGATCCGCTGGCACGGGAAGAACGCACTCCGAGTCTTCGGGGAGCTCGAGGTCGAGATAGAGCGGCGATGTCGCGATCCCTTCGACCGGACCACGCACGCCTTCGACGGATCCGGCCACGATCCGGATGCGCGCTCCCGAATCATGCTCGAGGCTCGCGATACTCTCGGCCGGGATGTCTTGATAACGCGGCGCCGTCATCTTGTCTTTCGCGGGAAGGTTCACCCAGAGCTGAAAGCCCCACATCAACCCATCTTTTTGGAGGGGCATCTCGGAATGAATGATCCCTCTTCCGGCAGTCATCCATTGGACGCTGCCCGGACCGAGCTCTCCGCGATTTCCCGCGTGATCCTCGTGCTTCATCGCCCCTGCGAGCATGTAGGTCACGGTCT
>JAJCXL010000129.1 GCA_029263435.1 Acidobacteriota bacterium
GTGATGAGCGCGGCGAGGTCCGCCGCCGCGCCGACTCTGCCGATCGGGTGGGTCGTCTTGCTGTGCTCCAGAAACGCCTGGTACTTCTCCTCGTCGAGGCCCGCTTGGCGATGAAGCTCGGTGACGACGACACCGGGGTTCACGTTGTTGACCCGGACCCCCTTGGAGGCGAGCTCGAGCGCCGAGCATCGCGTGAGCTGATCGAGCGCGGACTTGCTCGTGTTGTAGGCGAGCACCCCCGGAAACGATCGCATGCCGTTGACGCTCGACACGTTCACGATGTTGCCTTTTCGCGGAATGATGTGGGGGAGAGAGAGCTGCATGAGGTGAAAGATCGACACGACGTTGACGTCGAACATCTTCTGCCAATCCTCGAGCGAGGTGTCCTCGATCGTGCCGAACGCGATGACGCCGGCGGCGTTGACGAGAATGTCGAGCCCCCCGAGCGCGGAGACGGTCTCGTCCACGAGTCGCTTCCGGTCGGCCTCCACCGTCAAATCCGCGGCAATTGCGTGTGCCGTGCCTCCGGACTCTGAGATCGCCGAGACGAGCTCATCGAGCCGCTGTTTACGACGCGCGGTCACCGCGACCTTGCCGCCCTCATTCGCGATCCGTATCGCGGTTGCCTTGCCGATACCACTCGAGGTTCCCGTCACGAGTGCCACTTTTCCTTCGAACCGTTTCGCTGTCATGGCGATAAGCGTACCGCCCTCCGGCGCATGAGACAATACTCAAATCATGCCGGAGCTTCCGGACATCGAGGTCTACCTCGATGCACTCACGAGCCGTATCCGAGGGGATGTCTTCGAGAACCTTCTGCTCGGGAGCCCGTTCATCCTTCGCTCGGTCTCGCCCGGCCCGGCGGAGCTCTACGGCAAGAAAGTCGTCGCCTTGAGCCGGATGGGAAAACGGATCGTGTTCGAGCTCGAAGACGAGCTGTTCATGGTGCTGCATTTGATGGTCGCCGGAAGACTCCATTGGAAGGAGGGACCGGAGCGGCCAACGCTTGTCAAACGGAGAGGAGTGGCGCGGTTCGATTTCGCGAAGGGGTCTGTCACCTTGACCGAGGCCGGCACCAAGAAGCGCGCGTCGCTCAAGCTCGTGCGAGGCGAAGACGATCTCGCACTGCTCGACCCCGGCGGGCTCGAAGTGCTCGAGGCCGACGTTTCGTCCTTTGCTGCCGCACTCCGACAAGAAAACCACACCCTCAAGCGATCGCTGACCGACCCTCATCTTTTCAGCGGGATCGGAAACGCTTACTCCGATGAGATCCTTCACCGCGCCAAACTGTCTCCGGTCAAATGGACGTCCCGATTGACGGACCCGGAGATCGAGCGGCTCTACGAAGCGACCCGAGGCATCCTCACGGAGTGGACCGAAACGCTTCGCAAAGAGGTCAAAGACGCGTTCCCGGGGAAAGTCACGGCCTTTCGCCCGACCATGGCGGCGCACGGACGTTACCTGAAGCCGTGTCCGGACTGCGGCGGGCCCATTCAACGCATCCGTTACGCCTCGAACGAGACGAACTATTGCCCGGCGTGCCAGACCGAGGGCAAGCTCCTCGCGGATCGGGCATTGTCGCGATTGCTCAAAGGCGACTGGCCGAAGAGTCTAGAAGAGCTCGAGGAGCACAAGGCCGAGCGCCGCCAATAATCGAGCCCACCGAGCCGGCTCGTATGCTAAATTAGAAGTAACCTACTACGATTGAAATCGGGGGTTTTCGTGAAATCGGCAAACAGCATGGCGTTCGCGGCAGGGCTTCTATTCGGGACTCTTGTCGGAGCGGCGGGCGCGGCCCTGGTAGCGCCGGCTTCCGGGCGCGAGCTTCGAGGCTCGATCGGGAACAAGGCCAAGAAACTTGCCGTGAAAGCGTCGGACCTCGTCCCTCACGACTGGGATGCCATCGTCGAGGAAGAGTTCACGAAACAGATCGTCGATAACATCGAAAGCCTCCGCGCCGCGGGCCTCTAGCCTCGCAGCTTCCGTGCTAACCTTGCCGCCTCGTGCGGTGCATGTCTGGCTCTTGGGTGATGGCGGCAGTCCTCTCCCAGCTTGGCTGTCAATCTGAGCCGGAAGGGTTCCCTTCGCGTCCCATCGACGTCATCACGCACGCCTCTCCAGGCGGCGGAACAGACGCGACCGCTCGCGCCATGCTCGCTGGTGCGCGCGACGCCTTCGAGGTCGGCATGGCGGTGGTACCCAAAGTCGGTGGCGGCGGCCTCGTTGCGATGAGCTATGTCGATGGCCGGGCGAGAGATGGACACACGATCATGGGCATCACTCCTACCCATTTGTTCGCGATAGCGCGAGGTCAGGGGCCGTTGACGATCGAAGATCTGGTGGGCGTCGCGCGCGCGACCGACGATCCGATCGTCGTCATGGTGCGTGCGGATAGCGATTTCGACACCCTCGAGGACCTGGTAGCGCTTGGAAAGCAGCGCCCGATCAAATGGGGGACGACACAGATTGGAAGCGTCGACCACGTCGCCGGAGCGATGCTCGCGAAAGCGGCGGAGACGAGCCTCAGCGTCGTTCCGTTCGGCGGTGGTGGAGAGATCGTGACGAACTTGATGGGAGGCAATATCGACGCTGCCGGCCTCAACTTGACCGAAGGGCTGGACTCGATCGTGCGCGGCTCGTTCCGAGCCCTTGCGGTGATGGCCTCTCGGCGGATGGATGCGATCCCGGAAGTACCGACGACCCTCGAGCTGGGTTATGACGTCGAGTTCGCTACCGTTCGCGGATATGTCGTTCTTTCCGGAACCCCGGAGGACCGGCTACGCGTCCTCGAGGCGGGGTTGATGAAAGGGCTCTCGAGCCCCAGCTTTCAAAGCTACTTGGAAGGCGCGGGGCTGGACCGACAATCCGTGGCTGCGGCCTCGGAATGGGATGCGCAGATAGATCGCATGTACGAGCGGGCGCACGCCGCGATGCTCGAGCTCGGAATGGTCGAGCCGTAGGGCCGCAGATGCGGCCGAACCAAGTCGCCGGCCTCGCACTCCTCGCTCTCGCTGCCGTCGGCTATTACCTGACGACGACGTTTCCGGCCGTTCCGGAGATGCTGTCCCAGAACGTGCCGCCGACGTTCTTCCCGCGGCTCGTGCTCGGCGCTCTCGCGCTCTCCGCGCTCGCGCTGCTCGTGCCGGCGCGAGGCGAGCCCGCCCGTCCGGATCCGATCCGCGCCGAGATCCTCGTGACCGCGGCGCTACTCGTCGTCTTCGTGTGGCTGATGCCGCGGTTCGGGATGCTCGCGACGGCGAGCCTGGTCGCCATCGTGTTGCCTATTTACTGGGGTGAGCGAAGAAAGCTCGTGGTCGGCGGGCTCGCCGTCGGGCTCCCGCTCGCGCTCTACCTCATCTTCGTGTTGGCCCTCGGTATGCGCCTGCCGCGAGGCTATGGTTGGTAGCGCGCTCTCGTGCCTGATATCGCCATCGCCTTCGCACTCCTTTCCGATCCCTGGATCGTGAGCTGGATTGTCTTTGGCACGCTCGGGGGCGTTGTCGTCGGAGCGTTGCCCGGACTCTCTTCGTCCATGGCCGTGGCGCTCCTGCTTCCTTTCTCGCTTTACCTCGAACCCATCCCGGCGATGGCCTTGTTATCGGCACTCTACTGCGCGGGTACTTTCGGCGGCTCGATCACCGCGATCCTGATCAATGCTCCGGGAGCGCCTCCAGCGGCCGCGACCGCTTTCGACGGCTATCCGATGGCGGTGACCGGACAAGCCGGCCGCGCCCTCGGTATCGCTGCGGTCGCGTCGAGCTGCGGTGGCATCTTCAGCGTCGTCGTCCTGGTGGTCGCAGCGCCTCTACTCGCGAGCGTGGCTTACGGCTTCGGGCCGCCCGAATATTTCGCGCTCGCGCTGTTCGGTTTGTCGATGCTCTCCGCCATAGGCGGCTCCTCTCCTCTGAAGAACTTGATCGGGGGATGGCTCGGGCTTCTGATCGCTACCATCGGCATCGACCTCACGACCGGCGTCGAACGATTCACGTTCGGCGTCGCGGAGCTCTATGACGGCGTTGATTTCGTGCCGGTGCTAATTGGCCTCTTCGCGATCACCGAAGCGCTGAACCAAGCGGGCAAGCTCGCCGCGCCGCTCGAGACCATCCGATTGTCCGCAACGCGTCTACCCACCCTCGATGACTTCAAGCGGGTGCGGGCGACGATCCTGCGCTCGAGCGTCATCGGGACGTTTATCGGCATCCTTCCGGCCGAAGGCAGCACGATGGCGGCGATGGTGGGCTACAACGAAGCCAAGCGGTGGTCGAAAGAGCCGGAGAGGTTCGGCCACGGAGCCATCGAAGGGGTCGCGGGTCCGGAAGCTGCGAACAACGCGGCCACCGGAGGCGCGATGGTGCCCACCCTTGCACTCGGCATTCCCGGGAGCGCGACCGCGGCGGTCATCATGGGCGGGCTTCAAGTCCACGGCCTGCGTCCCGGGCCGTTTCTATTCGAAGAGCAGCCGACGCTTCTCTATGCGATCTTTTTGTCGATGCTGGTGGCCAACGTTTTGTTTCTCTTCGTAGGTCTTGCCGGTGCCAAGGTTTTCGCTCGCATCAGCCTCGTTCCTAAAGCGCTCTTGTGGCCGACGGTGTTCGTGCTCAGCGTGATCGGAGCCTACGGCGTCAACGGATCGATGGTGGACGTGTGGATCATGCTCCTTGCCGGGCTCGTCGGCTTCGTGCTCAAGCGAAACGGGTTCGGGCCCGCGCCCATCATCATGGGGATCGTGCTCGGAGGCCTCGTCGAGCGTTCACTCGCGCAGTCGATGATCCTGTTCGACCAGCGATGGACCGGCTTTCTCGGCCGGCCGGTCGCGCTTGGATTCTTCGCTCTCGCGCTCGTGAGCCTCGCCGCTCCGCTGCTGCGAAGAACTCGAGGCTAGCCTCGCAGGGCTATTCGAACGGGTAGATCCTGGACCAGTCCTCGGCCATGTCGACCACCGTCCAGCCCTTCGCGTTGGCCTCGTCGAGAGCGTCGGCGAGTCTTCCGATATGGGAGTCGCGATCGTAGGCCCACTCCCGCGTGGCATCCGTGTGACGGATGAGGACCATCAACCGGGCGCCGTCGCCGGCCGCACTCCATTGAAGCATCTGCAAGTCGCCGTCCGAGTTTCCGAACGCGGCGATGGGTCGTCGACCGATGAACTTGTGGATCCCAACGGGCTTGCCCTCTTTGTCATCGATGAAATCGAGCTCGGGCAGGCGGCGCAAGATGGGCTCCCCGTCATTCATCTCGAAGACGGTCTTGATGGAGCTTCCCACCACGCGCTCGGGCGGGATGCCGTAGACCTCCTCGACCCAAGGACGCATGAACTCGATGCCGCCTCCCGAAACGATGAAGAGCTTGAACTCGTTCTCCCGAAGATAATCGAGAAGCTCGAGCATCGGTTGATAGGTAAGCTCGTTGAATGCTCGGTCGAAGCGCGGATGACGCGCGGTGCGAAGCCAGTCGCGAACGATGGTCTCGAACTCATCCGTCGTCATCCCGGCATGGCTCGCCATGATGAGCTGAACGAGACCTTTCTCGCCGCTCGCCGCTAGAGCTTCCATGTCGTTTTCGAGCACCGCTTGGAAGGGTTGCTCGCTCGCCCACTCGGGATGCTCGGCCGCGAGGGCTTTCACGCGGTCCATCGCGAAGATCAGCTGAAAATATAACGGCTGCTCGGACCACAACGTGCCGTCATTGTCGAAAACGGCCACCCGTTCGGCCGCAGGCACGAACTCGTTGCTGGAGGAATCGGTGACACGCTCGACGAATGACGTGATGGCGCTCTTCGTCTCTCCGTCGTTCCAAGAAGAAAGGGCCGGCAGTGGAGCCGGGCTCTCGTTCTCGGTCGCGGGATCGCCGGGAGCGGAAACGTTGCAGCTCGCGACGAGCGCGCTCGAGGACAGGAGCGTGACGATGAGAGAGTGGGAAGTTCGCATGGTAAAGCCTCATTCTGTCGATGCAAGAAGAATTGAACGGGTACTGTATCGGAGCCCAATGTTGAAGGGAAGGACCTCCGCGCTTAGAATCGCCGCTTTAGCTCTATTTGGAGGACGAACCATGTCGGATCGCCCAGCAGCCAAGCCGTTCACACCCGATATTGATTCGCGTCGGGGAGAAGGTCTCACCCGTGAGGTCGGCCGGTTCGTGGTGGAGACCCGCCACGACGGTTTACCGGACGAGCTCGTCGCCTTGGGACGAAAGTCGATCCTCGACGGGTTGGGTTTGGCGCTCTCGGGCTCGGTCGCAGAAAGTGGCACCATCATCCAACGCTACCTGACCACCCAGAATCTCTCGGGTACCACGAGTGTGCTCGGAACCGCGATGAAGGTGCCTCCCCGTTTCGCCGCATTCGCCAACGGCATCGCTATTCACGCCGATGACTTCGACGACACTCAGCTAGCGGTAGGTGCCGACCGGGTGTACGGCTTGTTGACCCATCCGAGCGCGCCGTGTCTTCCGGCGGCTCTCGCGCTCGCCGAAGCCCTGGACCTTTCTGGGCGAGAGCTCGAGCTCGCCTATCACGTGGGGGTCGAAGTCGAGACCAAAGTATCGGAAGCGATGTCGCCCCGTCACTACCAGCACGGGTTTCACTCGACCGCGACCTGCGGCACCTTGGCCGCGGCTTCGTCGGCAGCAAAGTTGTACGGGCTCGACCTCGAGACGACGCTCGTGGCACTCGCGATCGCGGCGAGTCAGTCGGCCGGGCTCCGCGAGAACTTCGGAACGATGACGAAGCCGTTCCACGCCGGGCGCTCCGCGGAGTCGGGCGTGCTGGCCTGCGATTTGGCGAAAGACGGCTTCACCGCGACTAACCGAGTGCTCGAGTCTCCTCGAGGATTCTTTCAAGCCCACGGAGGCGGCTACGACCTGGAGTCGATCCAAGGAAAGCTCGGCCGACCGTGGACGTTTCTCGAGCCTGGCGTCTCGATCAAGCCACACCCCTCAGGGTCTCTCACGCATCCCGGAATGACCAAGATGCTCGAGCTCATCTTGGAGCACGACATTCGACCGGAGGACGTCGAGCGCGTCGAGGTGGGAACGAATCACAACATGCCGAACGCGCTCATCCATCATCAGCCGAAGACGGAGCTCCAGGCGAAGTTCTCGATGGAGTTTTGTATCGCGATCTTGCTTCTGGAGCGGCGCGCCGGTCTCAACGAGTTCAACGATGAGGTCGTCGTTCGACCCGATGTCAAGGACATGATCACTCGGGTGCATTTCGGCGTTCACCCGGATGCGGAAGCCGCAGGCTACGACAAGATGACGACGATTCTGGACGTGTATCTAAAGGATGGGCAAAGGCTCCAAGCGCGGGCGGATTTCGGCAAAGGCAGTCCCGCCCAGCCTATGAGCTACGAGGACGTGGCGGAAAAGTTCCAGGAGTGCGCCCGGTTCGCGGGCTGGGAGCTCTCACGAGCGACGAAGGTCGTCGCGCTCGTTCGAGATCTGGACGCCCTCCCATCCGTAAGAGAGCTGACGAGCTTGTTGACGCGTGCCCAGTGAGCCTGACACGGTAATGACGTTGAGCGGCGAAATCGCCATCGTCACGGGCGGAAGCCGCAACATCGGCTTGGCGATTGCCGCCGGCTTGCGAGGCGCCGGGGCTCGCCTCTGCATCGTCGGTCGTTCGGATCGGGATGCGCTCGAGACCGCTCGATCTGAGCTGCAGCGACTCCAGCCGGCGTCGGACGCCTCGGTGATGGCCGAGCTCGTCGATGTTTCGGATGAAGCCGCCGTGGTCGACCTGTTCGACCAAGTGGAAAAGTCCTGGGGACCACCGTCCATTCTCGTCAATGGTGCCGCGATCCGGCCGCACGTGCCTTTCGTCGATCTCAGTCGAGACGCGTGGTCGGAGGTTCTCGACACGATCTTGACCGGGGCGTTCTTGACGTCACGGGAGCTGTTTCGGCGTCTTCCGAAAGACCGAAACGGTGCCATCGTAAACATTGGCGGGTTGAGCGCCCATCGACCGGCGCGGGATCGTGCGCACGTCATCGCGGCGAAGAGCGGCTTGGTCGGGCTCACGAGGGCCCTGGCAGAGGAAGGTCGCGGGCGCATTCGGGCGAACACCGTCGTACCGGGGTTGATCGAGACCGCCCGCCGCCCCGGGCAATCCGGTCCTCATTTTTCCGATGCCGAGCACGAAGGCCCTCGCGGTACTTCCGATGACGTGGCCCGGATCGTGCTCGCCTTTTGCCATCCAAACGATGTCTACGTGACCGGACAGACCGTCCACGTCAGCGGTGGACGCGTCATGCCATGAAAGAGCCTTTGAAAGGAACCCCTCCGATGCGGATCCTCATTACGTTGTGCGCAGCGTCGCTCCTCTTCGTCCCTGCCTCCGGCGAGAGCTCGGACAAGCTCGTCCGGGTGCTCAAGAGAGGCGACACCGCGTTCGGTACGTTCGTGCGCGAGAAAACGACAGAAGAGGCCCAGAGCTTCGCGCGAAACTCTCAGCTCGATTTTCTCTTCTACGACATGGAGCGAGGCGAGTTCGACGTGCCCACCCTCGAGGCCTTCCTGAAAGCCCTGCGAGCGACGGACGATCCTCCGAGCGTCATCGTGCGGATACCGCCGATTCACGACGGCCCCGACCAAGCGCGGGAAAGAACCGAAGCGCTCATTCGAGCACACGCGGACGGAGTGGCGTTTCCACACATCATGAACGCGACCGAGGCGGCAAACGCCGTCTCGTGGATTGAATCCAAGACGGACCGTATGTGGCCGAACAATTCCGAGGGAGATTTCGTCTCATTCGTCATGATCGAGGACCCGGACGTCGTCTCCCAAGCGAAGGCGATCACGAGCACCCCCGGCATCAGTATCTTTTCGCCAGGCCCGGGAAGCCTG
>JAJCXL010000130.1 GCA_029263435.1 Acidobacteriota bacterium
CACGACGAGAAGATGCGTGCGGTCCGTGCTCACGCGTCCCAGCTCCACGACCCGGAAGCTTCCGCCGCGCCCACCTATATCAGTCAACCCGAGTTTCTCGACCGCATCGTCGGCATCGATCGCTATCACGGCGCTCTCATCGACACCGACTTCGGCGAGGGGTTCTACCTTCGCGAGGCCATCAAGATCGAAGACCCCGTCGCGATTTTCGACCGGCCCTTCACCCGAATTACCTGAACCCAAACCCATGCATATCGCTATCGTTTGTTATCCCACCCATGGTGGAAGCGGCGTCATCGCTTCGGAGCTTGCCTTGGGCCTCGCCGAGCGCGGACACACCGCGCACATCGTCAGCTACGCCGTGCCGTTTCGCCTGCGAGAGTTCAACCCCCGGGTGCGCCTTCACGAAGTGGAAGTGGCGACCTACCCCCTGTTCAAATATCCGCCTTATACGCTCGGGCTCGCGACGAAGCTCGCCGAGGTGGCGACGGAAGAAAAGCTAGATATCATCCATGCCCACTACGCCGTGCCTCACGCCGTGAGCGCTTTTCTCGCTCGCGAGATCATCGGGCCCGATGCCCCGAAGATCGTGACGACGCTGCACGGCACCGACATCACTCTAGTGGGCGCGGACGAATCGTTCCATCGGGTGACGCGCTTCGCGATGGAAGTCTCGGACGCGGTGACCGCTGTCTCCGCTTATCTCAAGCGACGCACCATCGAAGAGTTCTCGCTCGAGCGCGAGATCGACGTCATCTACAACTTCGTCGACACCTCGCGCGGTCACTCCGTTCCGGAATGTGGCCGAAAACATTGGGCGCCCGAGGGCGAGAAGATCTTGATGCATGCGTCGAACTTTCGTCCGGTCAAACGCGTGAGCGACGTGGTCCGAGTGTTCGACCTCGTTCGTCAGGCGCTCCCCGCCAAACTCTTGCTCGTGGGAGAAGGACCCGAGCGGCTCTTCGTGCAACAGCTCGTCAAAGAGCTCCGGCTCTCCGAGCACGTGCATTTTCTTGGGGAGCAAGACAACTTGGATACCATCCTCGGCTGTGCGGATCTGCTGCTGCTTCCGAGCGAGCAAGAGAGCTTCGGACTCGTCGCGCTGGAGGCGATGAGCTGCAATGTCCCCGTCATCGGAACCGCCGTCGGAGGCCTCCCCGAAGTCGTCATTCACGGGGAGTCGGGATATCTGGCGCCCGTGGGTGAGGTCCGACAAATGGCGGAATGGGCCGTCGAGCTCTTGAAAGATCCGGGCCGCCACGAGACGTTCGCACGAGCCGGTCGCGCCCGGGCGGTGTCTGCCTTCGACGCTCAGAAGATCATTCCTCAATACGAAGCGCTTTACGAGCGCTTGCTGTAGATGGGGCGTCTCGGTGTCTACTTCGTTTCAACCCTCGCCGCAGTTGAGATAGAGTTACGGCCCTGGCGGAGGATCCTCGGTTCGAACGGTCGATCCGCCGAGGTGTCCGTGGCAGTGGGAAGTCTCTCCGCTGCTCGATTTCAGGGGAGCGTGGGTGTCGCAACGAAGTGAGTCCGTCGCCGGTGAAGGCGCCGGCTCGCCGTTCGCGGATCTCGCGACCCGGACCGCCACCCATTTCTTCGAAGAGCGGTCCTCCCATCGATTTTCTGAGCGGGTTCTGGACGAAATGATCGCTGAGGTGGGGGCGGGCTCGGGAGCGCTCTTGTTGTTCCGGGACCCGGAGAGCGAAGCCGTCGTCATGGCGGCGCGCAATGACCGCAAGGAGAGTATCGAGCACGATCCGCGGGTCAGCCGCACCATCATTCGCGAGATCGCCTCCGGAAACGACTCGGTGCTCGTCGACGATGCTCAAGTGGATGCGCTTCTCGCGGACGAGCAAAGCGCGCAGAAGCTGAAGCTGCGCTCCGTCTTGGCGATCCCCCTTCGATTCAAGGACTATCTCGCCGGCGCGATCTACCTCGAAAATCAGCGCTCCCGTGGGGCGTTCGGGACCCAGGATCTCGAGCTGTTGAGGGCGCTGGGACGGCTGATAGCGGTGTTTCTCAATGCGACCTTGCGGCTCGACGAAGAGATCGAGGCGCGTAAGAGGCTCTACCGCGAGCTCAAGGGCAGAACTTATTTCGACGGCTTGGTCGGCTCGTCGCCGCGGATGCTCGATGTGGTCGAGCGCATCGAGCAAGCGGGGCCGACCCAAGCGACGGTGCTCATCGAAGGCGATAGCGGCACGGGCAAAGAGCTCGTCGCGCGCGCGGTGCACAAGGCGAGCGATCGCTCCGACCGGCCTCTCGTCATCGTGAACTGTGCGGCCCTCCCGGAAGACTTGCTGGAAGCGGAGCTATTCGGCACCGAGCCGGGCGCGTTCACCGGGGCGGTGCACCGTGTCGGTCGGTGCGAGATGGCGGATGGCGGCACGCTCTTTCTCGACGAGATTGGCGAGCTTTCGAAGAAGCTCCAAGTTAAGTTCCTTCGCTTCTTGCAAGAGCACACGTTCGAGAGGCTCGGCGGCAAGCGGACCATTGACGTCGACGTCCGCGTCGTCGCGGCGACCAATCGCGATTTGCGAGAAATGGTCAAAGCGGGCGATTTCCGCGAAGACCTCTATTATCGACTGTGGGTGTACCCCATCGAGCTTCCGTCTTTGCGGGAGCGCAATGAAGACGTGCCGATCCTGATGGATCATTTCTTGAGCGTCTTCGCGATCGAGCTGGGGCGAGGCGAGCCGCCCGAGGTCGATCCAGAGGTGTACGACTGCTTGAAGAACTACGAGTGGCCGGGCAATATCCGGCAGCTCGAAAATGTCGTGCAGCGCTTGGTCGTGGAGAACCGTGGCGGTCCTATCTCTTTGGACGACGTGCCTCGTGAGGTCAGCGGCAATCGGAAAAAGATCTTGAAGATCGCCAAAGATCCGCTTCGTCGGCTCATGTCCGAAGTGCCGCGAGACTACACCCAGCTCAAGAAGAGGCGCAACGAGCTTCAAGAGCTCGCCGGGATCTACGCGCAGGAGCTCGAGGATCGGTTCGTCGATCTCGTTCTCTCGCACACGGAGGGAAACATCTCCCGCGCTGCGAAAGAATCCGGGATGCACCGGACTCTCATCCACAAGAACCTGCGGTCTCGCAAACAAAAAGACGGCGACGAAGTGTAGTCGCGGCCGCTACAGCCGGCTCGATGACGCTTTCATTGTAGCGCCCCTCTTCACACCCTCCGCGAAGTTGACGATCCCGCAAAGTATTCTCCAACAGTGATTTGGCGATATCGCTGCCTTGCGATCGAAGTGGCATCCGCCTTGCAGTAGATCCAGGTGTGACTTGGGGAGTGATGGATGGGGCTGGAACCGAGAGACAGATAGTTCTCGTGTGGGGGGAGAGTCTCTCGGTTCCAGCTTTCCGAGACCGGAGGTAGGGCGACGGGCAGCGGTACTTCCCGTCCCGTAGCCCTCGCCTTATCTCCGGGAGCGGCCCTCTCGAAAGCGCTGTCGTCCAGTCAGCGGCTCAGCGCTCGACGGTCTCGACCGCGTCGGTCGCGATGTCCAGAGCTTCTCGAAAGCTTACCGCCGATGTGCCAAGGCTCGAGACAGGTGGGCGATAGCCGCCGTAGATCGCATGACCGGCCTGAAGCCAAAAACAATCCGCTTGCAGTCCTTCCTCCGCCAGCCATTGAAGCTGGGTGAGTAACGGTGAGGGTTGATCCACCGGGTCGGGATGTTCGAACACGTTCCAGTGCTCCTCGTCGAACAGGTCGAACAACGCGTCTTGGCCCCGTTTTGCTGCTTGGCGGCGAGCGCTATCGCTCCACGCATCCGCGAACAGGGCGAGTTGGCGTGGTAGCGTCGGTTCGACGAGATCGGCTACCAACAACGCTCCACCCGGCCTCAAGGCTTGCGCCACCCGCGCGAAGAGGCGGCGTTTTCCGGCGGCGCTCAAGTGGTGGATGGCGAGAGACGAGACCACCGCGTCCGCGTCGTCCAAAGCGTCGAACCAGGCCGTTTCTTCGAGCGCGAAGGGTAGCACTTGGAAGCGGGGCCCGACCGAGGCGGCCAATGTTTGCGCGTGGCTCCGCATGGACTCGGATCCGTCCAGGGCGAGAACCTCGCATCGTGGAAACGCGTTCACGATCGAAAAGCTCAGGGCCCCGGCTCCGCAGCCGAGCTCCACGATCCGGGCAGGCGCCTTTTGCGCCATCGGCAAGAGCGTCAACAGAGTCGCGATTTGTTTCGCGCGATCCGGCACCGCGATCGACTGCAGCTTCCGGTACAGCGCGCTGTCTCGTTCGCTCCACCGCCCGTCCATGGCTTTCCTGTTTTTCGATGGCTGATATGCTTCGGGCATTCTATCGTGCCATGCCGAAACCCGGAGAGGAACCGAAAGCCATCGAAGCCGCGGTGGCTCGCTGCCGGCGCTGTCCCCGTCTCGTGGCTCACCGCGAAAGGATCGCACGAGACAAGGTCAAACGCTTCGCCAACCATTCTTATTGGGGCCGAGCGGTACCGTCGTTCGGGGATCCCAAGGCGGGCTTGCTCATCGTGGGCCTAGCGCCCGCGGCCCACGGCGCGAACCGCACCGGACGCATGTTTACCGGGGATCGTTCCGGCGACTGGTTGTTCGAGGCCATGCACCGGTTCGGCTTCGCGAGTCAGGCGCACTCTATCGAGAGAGGGGACGGATTGACGCTCACGGGCGCCTATGTGTCGGCGGTCGCAAGGTGTGCGCCGCCGGCGAACAAGCCCACCAAAGTCGAGATCGAAGCCTGTCGTCCGTTCCTGTTGAGAGAGCTCGTCGCTCTCTCCGAGCTCAAAGTCGTCTTGAGCTTGGGTAAGATCGCTTTTGACGGCTTCCTCACCGCGTGGCGGGCATCTGGCCGGCTCGTCCCGAGACCGAAGCCGACCTTTGGGCACGGCGCATGCGCGAGCTTGCCATCCGGGCACCATCTGCTAGGGAGCTACCACCCCAGTCAGCAGAATACGTTCACCGGTCGGCTCACCCGGCCGATGTTTCACACGGTCTTCGCGAAGGCGCGAGAGCTCGTCGATGCATGAGCCGTTGCGGAGTCATTCGCGTCCCGCTAGACTTGGCGCTCGACCATGAGTGAGAGCCCGCCCCAATGGGTCGAACCTCGTCAAGCCGACGAGGCGAGACTCGCCCTCGACTTCGTCCCCGCGGCCACGCAGAACGCGCGGCTGTGGGTTTTCCTGCATGGACTCAACTCGAACCGGCGAGGAGAAAAAGCGCTCTACTTCGCGCGCCAGATCGCCAGGCGGGGTGAAGCGTTCGCGAGCCTCGACATGACCGGCCACGGGGACTCCGAGGGCGATCTGCTGGATCTCTCCGTGACCCGCAACATCGCGGATCTCACTCGCGGCCTTGCCTATGTCGAGGAGCAGCACGGTCCGTTCTCCTCGGTCCACTTGATCGGCTCGTCCATGGGAGGATTGACCGCGCTGTGGTTTGCCGCGGAACATCCCGGCGTCGTCCGGCGCAATATCGCGATCGCCCCGGCCTTCGAGATGGCGTCTCGGATGCTGCTCGCGCTCGGCCGCGAGAAGGCGAGACAGTGGCGGCAGGAGAGAGTCCTTCATGTCGATACCGGCTACGCGCAATTCGATCTCGACTACCGTTTCGTCGAGGACGAGGCCCGCTATCCCGCGATGGGCCTGGTGCGGCGACTCAAGACCCCCAGCTTGATCCTTCACGGCTCGGATGACGAAGTCGTCCCGTGCCAGCTATCTCGGCAGTTTGCCCACAAGCTCGAGCACGTGGAGCTCGTCGAGCTTTCCGGTGGTGACCATCGACTGACGGACCGGAAGGAACAGCTATTCGAGGAGATGTGGCGCTTCGCGGGGGACCCGGCCCCGGTCGGGTAGGCATAAGCGTATGGCGTCGGGGTCGAAGAAAGTCATCTATGCCGCTCTCGTCGGCAACAGCCTCATCTCGGTGACGAAGTTCTTCGCTGCCTCCATCACGGGGAGCTCAGCGATGCTCTCCGAAGGCATCCACTCGCTCGTCGATACCGGCAACCAGGTTTTGTTGCTCTATGGTCTGCGCGCTGCCAAGAGACCCGCTGACCGAGAGTTTCCGTTCGGCCACGGCAAAGAGCTCTACTTCTGGAGCTTCATCGTCGCGATCTTGATCTTCGCCGTGGGAGCGGGGGTCTCTATTTATGAGGGCATCCGTCACGTGTTGCACCCCGAGCCCGTGGGGAGCCCTTACGTGAACTATGTCGTTCTCGGCCTGGCGATGGTGTTCGAAGGCGGGGCTTGGTACTACGCCTGGAGGGAGTTCACGGAGCACAAAGGTCGGAAGGGATATATCCGCGCGGTCCGGGAAGGCAAAGACCCGACGCTGTTCGTGGTCTTGTTCGAGGACTCGGCCGCGATGGCGGGGCTTCTGATCGCGTTTTTGGGGGTGCTATTGACCCAGACCACCGGGATCTTGTACTTCGACGGCGCGGCGTCCATCCTCATCGGGTGCATCCTCGCGGCCACCGCGATATGGCTCGCCTACGAGACGAAGAGTCTCCTCATAGGAGAAAGCGCGAATCCGGAGGTCGTCGAAGCGATCCGCTCCATCGCGGACGATCTCGATGAGATCGAGCACGTCAACGAGGTGCTCACGATGCACATGGGGCCCGACTACATCCTCGTGAACCTGAGCGTCGACTTCGTCAACGAGACGACCGCGGTGGAGATCGAAGCGTTGGTCCAAACGCTCGAAGCGCAACTGAGGAAACGAGTGCCTCGCGCCAAGCGCATCTTCATCGAGCCTGGAGCGCGAGCCCGCTAGACGAGTGGCTGCGCGCTAACGAAGGAGTGGGGCGGAGCGGAAGCTTCGTGACGCCTAGATGGCCTGGAGCGCGTAAGTCGCGAGGCCGATCGCGACGACGCGATCATTGCCTTCGACGACCTCCAACCGGCACGTCGCGAGGGTGCGTCCCTTACGAACGACCTCGCCGATGGCGAGGAGGTCGCCTTGCACGCTGCTGAGCAGGCTGAGCTTGAACTCGACGGTCTTTACGGTGGAGCCGGGTGAGACCGAGCCAACGGCGAAATTTCCCGCAGTGTCGCCGAGTAATCCGATGAGGCCGCCGTGGATGACACCGTGTCCTTCGACGAATTCCTTGCGAAACGGCAATCTCACTCTCGCGACGCCGTTCTCGCAATAGCCGAGCGTCATTCCGAGAAATCGACTGACGGGAGCGGTTTCGAAGAGTTGCTTGAGCTTGTCCAAATGCGCCGAGCGTTCACTGGTGTCGCCGGCCCGAGAAGACTGATGCACGACGCCGGGAAGCGGCACGGGGATGAGCGTCGGCGTGCCTTCCGGAGCGGCGGCGGACGAGGTCTTCGGACGGGTGGCTGGCGCGCTCCGCTTCGGCTCGGGTTTTCTCGCCCGAGCCACGGGCTGTTTCGTCGGTCGCTTTGCTACCGCCGCTTTCGATCTCGAGCTGGATTTTTTCGCCACGGTCGCTTTCTTGGGGGCCCTGGTGGGCTTGGCCGTCTTCTTAGCCTTGGCAGGCTTCGTCTTTTTTGCTGTCGCGCGCTTCGCAGACTTCTTCGCGGGCTTGGCGGGTTTTGATTGCGTACGCGCCCGTGCGACAGGCTTTTTCTTGGTTTTACGTTTTGCCATCCGAGCTCAACACCGATTCTAGTTGGCCTACACTTTTATTCGGACAACCTTTCGAAACATTTGAATCTCAGGGGGTGATTGCGACGAGCGATGCGTATAAGCCTATTAGAATTTATTAGATGCCAGTGAGGCGTGTCATTCATCGATAGTCTATCACGCACCGAGTTAGTGAACGCTGTAAATAAATATATAGGCATCGGCGGTTTTCTCAACGATTTATTTGCCTGTCCTTCGGCCATCGGGATACACTTTGTGCCCGGTAGGCCCAATACTCGTGAAATAATACCTTTTGTTATAAAGGTTTACGGAGAGTCTCCGGCTGGACATCTCTGGAGATCCTTTCGAAGAGCGAACAAAAAGAGAAAGTAGCTAGAGGAAGAAATGGCGAAGGATAAAAACTACGACCTGGCGATCGTCGGAAGCGGGCCCGGGGGATATGTGGCGGCGATCCGTGCGGGCCAGCTGGGGCTGAAAGTTCTCGTCGTGGAAAAAGATCCTTACTTCGGTGGGACCTGCCTGCACGTGGGCTGCATTCCAAGCAAGGTCTTCCTCTACACGGCCGAGCTGCTGGATCGGATCCGCCGCGCAGGGGATCAGGGAGTCGTGGTCGAGGGGGTGCGGTTGGACTGGGCCGCCATGCTCAAGAGAAAAGAGCGGGTAATCAAGAAGAATGCGGCGGGCGTCGCCTACCTCTTTAGAAAGAACAATGTCGCGTCGATGACGGGGTTCGGGCGGATCGCTGCGCCAGGAACGCTCGAAGTGACCACGGAGACCGGCACGGAGCGGGTCCGTGCGACGAATATCATCGTTGCGACAGGCTCGGCGCCTCGTTCACTTCCCGGGCTCGCTGTCGATGGCTCCCGGGTCCTGACCAACACCGAGATGCTCTCCCTCGACAAACAGCCGGAAAGCCTCGGTGTCATCGGCGGGGGCGCCATCGGCGTCGAGTTCGCCTCGATGTTTCACAGCTTTGGAACCAAGGTCGTGCTGCTCGAGGTCCTTCCTCGGCTCGTGCCGGTCGAAGACGAGGAGATCTCGGCGGAGCTCCTGAAATCCTTCAAGAAGCGTGGCATCGAGACGCTGGTGGAGACCCGGGTCGAAGGTGTGACTCCGGAGGGCGACCGGCTGCAGGTGGGCTTTGCCCGGGCCGACGGTAGCGCGGAATCTCGCACCGTCGACAAGCTCCTCGTCGCGGTGGGGCGCAAGCCCCGCACCGAGGATATCGGGCTCGAAGAGTGCGGAGTGACGCTTTCACGAGGCGCGGTCGTCGTGGATGACTTCATGGAGACGACCGCCAAGGGTATTTATGCCATCGGCGACGTCGTCGCCACCCAACAACTCGCGCACGTCGCTTCCGCCGAAGGGGTGCTCGCCGTCGAGCGCATTGCGGGTCGGCCGGTCGAGCCGTTGAACGACCACCACATGCCCGGGGCGACCTATTGCACCCCGGAGATCGGTAGTGTGGGTCTCACCGAGGCCGCCGCGCGTGAGAAAGGCTATGACGTGCGGATCGGTAAGTTTCCCTTCGCTGCCAGCCCGAAAGCGGCCATCTTGGGCGACAGCGAAGGGTTCGTGAAAATCGTCAGCGAAGCCAAATCTGGCGAGCTTCTGGGAGTCCACATCGTGGGGCCGCACGCGACGGATCTCATTGCCGAGGCGGTCGTGGCGCTCGCTCATGAAGCGACGGCTGAGTCACTC